>AASF01001990.1 GCA_000168735.1 Candidatus Endoriftia persephone str. Hot96_1+Hot96_2
GCGGAATCGCCTGATCTGGGCACTGGGGAGAGAGACTGATCAGCACTTCAGCGCATTCTAGCGACAAGCTTGCCCGGTTTTTGCTATAGACTCCTGCCTGGACATGAAAATACCGTGGATCTGCTCTGGAGGGGCCCTCAGCCAAGATAAAGGCAGCGGCCTCTAGCTCAGAGTCAGGGATCAACACTAACCCCCCGCGCGCGCAAGAGCATGGTTCGGGTTGGTATTATTCAGAATCAACACCAGGCGCCGGAAACAGCGCGATAATTTATTTTTCAGACAGTTAAACGATGAAAGACGCGATATTTGAGCATAAGCAATCAAATCCGATCGGCCTGGAGATACCGCTGGTACGCCATGGTGGTTGCCTGGACCATTGCCGTGGGTGGCTGGTCCTGGGTATTTGCAATGAACGACCAGTACGAATCGAGCGCCAAGGTCTTTGTCGATACCGAAAATCTGCTACGCCCCCTATTGAAGGGCATCGCGGTGCAGACCGACCTAAATCAGCGCCTCAACGCTGATGACCCGCACCCTGCTGAGCCGCAAGAATCTAGAAAAAGTGCTGCGCGAGAGCGACCTGGACCACTCGGTAAAAAACCTGGAAGAGCGCGAGATTCTGATCAAGCAGCTGCAGGAGAAGATCGCCATCGGCCATGAGCGCCGCCAGGGACTTCTACACCATCGCCTACACCTATAAAGACCCCTATGTGGCCAAAAAAGTGGTGGAGACTCTGCTCAACATCTTTGTTGAGTCCGCCCTCGGCGATACCCGTATCGAGTCGGATAGCGCACAGCGCTTCCTGGAAAAACAGATCCAAGAGTATGAAAAGCGCCTGGTGGAAGCGGAGAGCCGACTTACCGAATTCAAGCGCCGCAATCTAGACACCCTGCCCTCACAGAGCGGCGACGCTTTCAACCGTCTGCAGCGCACCCAGGCGCAGCTTGAGGATCTGCAACTCGAGCTGAAAGAGGCCACCATCAAACGTAACGAATTGAAACGGCAGTATCAGGCCGCTGAAAAAGAGGCCGAGGCCAAGCAGGCGGCAGGCGGGGTGATACTCGGCTCCCCCAATGCGCAACGCATCCAGCGAATGGAGTCCAAGCTCGATGAACTGCTGCTGAAGTATACGGAAGCGCATCCCAACGTGCGCGAACTGCGGGACACCATCAAGCAGCTGAAAGTGGCCGAGGATGTGGTCATCTCCTCAGGCGATGGGAGCAGCACGTTGGCGGCAGATACCGCGGTGGAGCAGCTGAAACTGGCCTATCGCCAGGGCCGAAGTGGAGCTGACATCGACCCGCGTACGTGTCAAAGAGTACGAAAAGCGCATCAAGGCGCTGAAAGAGAAACTCGCTTTCCTGCCCAAGGTTGAGGCTGAACTGAAAAGGCTCGACCGCGACTACCACATCAACAAGAAAAACTACGAGGAGCTGGTGCAGCGTCTGGAGTCTGCTCGCATGTCGGTACAGGCCGATGTTGCCGGCGACAGCGTCAAATTCCGTATCGTGGAGCCCCCCAAGGTGCCGCTGGTTCCGGTCGGCCCCAAACGCATCGCCTTCAGCATAGGCATCCTGGTGCTAGCTCTTGGGCTAGGCGGTGGTCTGGCCTTCATCATGGGTCAGCTGCGCCCAGTCTACTACGATGTGACTGGGGCTGCGCCGTGGCACCGAGGTACCAGTACTGGGCCAGGTCACTCGAGTCTGGACGCGAATAACTGGCGGTCAAGCGCAAGCTACGAGGTAAGCGGCTTCTTCACCGCCACCACGATGCTATTTCTGCTCTTCGTATCGTTGCTGGTGATCTATCAGATGGGTTACCGTGATGAACTTGTCGGCCTGATCAAAGGGGTGGTCTCAGCTTGATCGCCCCACCCTGGTGCAGAATCGCGCCAGCGGTGGGCCTCAGCTCAATCTGAACCACGCCATACCAGCACTGCCCCCGGCTCCTACCCAATCACCTGACAACTCTCTCGTCACACCACCCGCCCCTTCTGTCATTCACAGCAAACGGCCTCTCTCTTCCCAAAACGCTCCAAGTTGAAGCCAAATAGGGCCAGACTGTCGAGACCATTACGCCCGCTCAACTCCGTGCAGGACACAACGGCAAGCTTGGGAGAGGCTGAATACAGCATTTGCAGTATTGCTTTGTTTCTTGACGCGTCAGTCGATGTTGCTATATTTTCCTGCGGCTCTGCTTCAGGTGTCCCAAGGGTATCCACCCCCAAGGGATGAAACGGGAAGCCGGTACGTACTGGTGAAAATCAGAACAATTCCGGCGCTGCCCCCGCAACGGTAGGCGAGTTGCGGCGGATCATACAGCCACTGCGTTTCGACGTGGGAAGGCGATCCGCCAGGGTCTGCAAGACCACTCGCAAGCCCGGAGACCGGCCTGGAGCCCAAGGAACCTCTAAACGGACCATGGACCGCAAGGCTGCCGTCCAGATTCATTCAGAGGCTCCCCAAGGTTGGCATTGCGGAGGGCGATGCGGCGACTAACGAGCCATTATAGCTGCGCCGCGTTTCGCGCCATGCCTCTGCTCGCGTCAGATTCTCCTCCTCCGCTTATGTCTGTGCATCACCGATTCGCGCGCGGGTGAGCGCGCCGGAGGGAATTAAGAATGAAGAGACACTATCTGTCTGCAGCGGCACTGCTGCTGAGCTCCCACTCTGCTTTTACCGTCGAGCTCGATCCCGTCATCGTCACCGCAAGCCGCACCGCGCAGACGGTAGACGAAAGCCTCGCCTCGGTAACCGTCATCACGCGCCATGATATCGAGCGCCAGCAGGCGCAATCCATCCAGGACCTGTTGCGCGGCGTACCGGGCCGTTAGCATCTAGCAACAACGGCGGCCCCGGTAAAGCCACCTCGATACACCTCCGCGGCACCGAATCCGACCACGTGCTGGTGCTCATCGACGGTGTCAAAATGGGTTCTGCGACCCTCGGCACCACCGCCTTTGAGCAGATTCCCATCGAGCAGATCGAACGCATCGAGATCGTACGCGGTCCACGCTCCAGCCTCTACGGCTCCGAGGCCATCGGCGGTGTGATCCAGATCTTCACCCGCAAAGGCGGCGGCGCGCTCACCGCCATTTTTCAGCATCGGTGCCGGCAGCTACAGCACCTATACCGCCCTCGCCAGGGATTTCAGGGGGCGGCGAACGCGGTTGGTTCAACCTCAACGCAAGTGGCATCGACACCGAGGGCTTCAACGCCTGCACCGGCAAACCGTTCCCGGACGGTGCCGGGTGTTTTACCACCGAGCCCGACCAAGGACGGTCACCAGAACCTGTCCAGTTCCCCTGCGCGCGGGCTACCGGTTTGAAAACGACATTGAGGTTGATGCCCACGCGCTGCGTGCCAGCAGCAACACCGAATTCGATGGGGACTTTGTCAATGAATCAGAATCTATCCAGCAGGTCATCGGCGGGACGATCCGTTTCTCGCCGATAGAGATCTGGCAGCTCACGCTGGCAGCGGGCCGCAGCCCGGGATGAGTCCGACAACTTCAAGGACGGCACCTTTGTGACCCGCTTCGATACCGAGCGCGATACTGCTTCCTTGCAGAACGATCTCTACATCGCGGATGATCATCTGCTCACCCTGGGTATCGACTACCAGAGCGACAAGGTCGATAGCAACACCGCCTATGTGGTCAGCTCCCGCGACAACAAGGGGCTGTTCACCCAGTACCAGGGGCACATTTTCCGGCCCACGAAACCTGCAACTCTCCCTGCGCCGTGAACGACAACGAAAGCAGTTTGGCCAGCGCACGACTGGCGGGGCAGCCTGGGGTTACGCATTGGCTAACAGCCTGCGGGTTCACCGGCTCTTACGGCACTGCTTTTAAGGCGCCGACCTTCAATGAGCTCTACTTTCCCGGCTTCGGTAATGCCGACCTGCGGGCCGAAGAGTCGCGCAGTTTCGAGCTTGGCCTGAGTGGCTCGGTCAAGCTGGGGGCACTGGGTCGCTCAACGCCTATGAAACCCGCATCGACGATCTAATCGCCTTCGAACCAACCACCTTCGTCCCCGGGCAACATCGAGCATGGCACGCCATTCCGACCGGCCTTGAAGCGATCGTCAGCACCCAGATCGGGGGCTGGAACCTCGACACCAATCTCACCCTGCTCGAGCCAGAGAACCGCTCAAGCGGCACCAACAACGGCAAGCTGCTGCCGCGGCGTGCCAAACAATCCCTGCGCTTCGATGCGGATCGCCAGTTTGGTAACTACGCGCTCGGCGCAACGCTGCTGGCAGAAGGCAAACGCTATGA
>AASF01001989.1 GCA_000168735.1 Candidatus Endoriftia persephone str. Hot96_1+Hot96_2
CTGTCCACTGTGTTGGTGTCTGGGATACGGTGGGGGCGGTTGGCATGCCGGTAGATGAGTTGCGCGATGGCCTAACCTGGCTGCTACAACATCTGGCCCGGATTCGCATTCTTAGCAAGTATGTGCCGGTGGTTGAGTTTCTGGATGGCACCCCGCCCAGACATATGCAGCATGGGTTTCACGCCCTGGCAATCGACGATCAGCGCCAAGCCTTTCACCCTACGCTCTGGAAAGAGAGCGGAAACCCGGCAGAGGGGGCGCAGGTCGAACAGGTCTGGTTTGCTGGCATGCACTCCAACGTCGGTGGCGGCTACCCCAAGGATCAACTCGCCCTGGTCAGTCTCGACTGGATGATGGACCGGGTCGAGGCGTGTGGAGTGCGTTTTCTCGAATCCAGCCGTGCAGCGGTCCGCCAGCAGTTGGATGAGCATGGCAGGATGCACGATTCACGTGGCTGGTCTAGGCATCTACTATCGCTTTATGCCCCGTGATCTGACAAAGCTCTGGAGTGATGCGACAAAGAGTGATGCGGCAAGGCCTATACTGATCCACCAGAGTGTCATGCAGCGCATTAGCGCCGCCACCCAGGGCTATGCCCCCCCACAATCTTTCATCGAGCTTTAATCTGGTGAGTCGCACGGCCCTGAACCCGCCTGTTTACCAGCAACAGCCCTTGGCAGGTGGACGCCGGCAAGTGTGACTATTACGATGCCTGTTTGGCGCGCAGTGCTCACTATGCCAGTTGGCGGCGGATCATCTACATGCTGCTGGTTGGCGCTACGCTCATCTTTCTGGGCCTGATCACCATGCTTGATCCCATACCCCAGGGAGAGATGATTGAAGCTTCACCGTTGTTGGGTGGGTTGATCAGCCTGCTGCAGTTTCTACTGCCGGATATGCTCGGTGGCCGTCTCGAGGCGCTAGGTGCCTACGAGGCGCCATTCTGGAGCCTTGTCGGGGTGCTTGCCCTCCTGTTTGTGGGCCATCGTCTGCTCAAGCGGAAGATGATAAATAGCGCCCAGGCGGGTTGGCGAAGGATCTTCCCGCTAAAGTCAGACTAACCAGTGTTGATCATGCAGAGCTACCAAACTACTCCCGGATCGAGGCAGCCGCTGGGTGCACTCACTCTCTTCGGCAGGCGCCAACTTCTCTATCGTCAGCCCTGACGCCACCCGGGTCGAGCTGCTGTTGTACGAGCATCATGATAGCCAGGCGCCGTTTCAGGTGATCGAACTTGATCCCGAGGTCAACCGGACCTTCATGTGCTGGCATGTCTTCGTCAAAAAGCTGAAGGCTGGCATCCACTACACCTGGCGGGTCGACGGTCCGTCGGACCCTTATCTGACAGGCAAGCGTTTTGATCCCAGCATCGAACTGCTCGACCCTTGGGCCAAGGCGGTCAGTGACAGTCGTTGGAATCGCACAGCCGCAATGCGTGGTGAAAAAAACGGCAGCATGCGCGCCATCGTGGTCAAGACCAAGGTCGGTAGCGGCGACCGGGAGGAGCGCCGCCGCCGTCGCATCCGGAAGGGGGCGTTTCGCTCCCAGGATGCGATCATCTACGAGATGCATGTGGGTGGATTTACGCTGCACCCCTCATCCGGGGTGGCGCCGGAGAAACGTGGTACCTTCGCTGGTGTGATCGAGAAGATCCCCTACCTGAAATCCCTCGGTATTACTCATGTGGAGTTGCTGCCGGTGATGGCATTCGACCGACAGGATGTGCCGGCGGGAGTGGCCAAGCGGGGGCTGAGCAACTACTGGGGCTACAGTACCCACAGCTACTACAGCCCGCACCCCCACTACTGCATCAGCCCGGAACGCGGTACCCACCTGGATGAGTTCCGAGAGATGGTGGATGCGCTGCACGAGGCGAATATCGAAGTGATCCTCGATGTGGTCTTCAACCACACCGCCGAGGCGGGAGAAAATGGGCCGGTGATC
>AASF01001988.1 GCA_000168735.1 Candidatus Endoriftia persephone str. Hot96_1+Hot96_2
GATCCGGAAAATGACCACAGCCATTGCAGAGCCCCCCCCTTCAGCGCCGACCATTTCACCCCACAAGCGTCTCAACAAACTTGGCACTGCAGCGAGAGTTAGGCCTGCCCGAAGACGAACATATCCAGCTGTTTGGCTATATCGGCCGACTGGTGGAACAGAAAGGTGTCGACCTGATCCTGCAGATACTGCCTGGCATCATCGACTCAGGCGCGCAGGTGGTGTTTCTCGGCAGCGGCAACCCGGATCTGGAACAGGCGCTGAAGAAGATCAGCAATAAATACCACAGCCGGGTAGGGGTCAGGATCGGTTACGACGAAGGGGCTAGCGCATCGCATCGAGGCAGGCTGCCGACTGTTTTCTAATGCCCTCCCGCTTCGAGCCCTGCGGCCTGAATCAGATCTACAGCCTACGCTACGGCACTGTGCCGATCGTACGCCGCACTGGCGGACTGGCCGACACGGTGGTCGACGTCAGCCCCGCCACCCTGGCCAACGGCACAGCCAACGGCTTCGTCTTCGACCAGGCGAACGGTTCCAGCCTGTGGCAGGCAGTGGAGCGGGCCATCGAGTTTTACCAACGCGGCGAGGTGGAGTGGTGCATCCTCGCCACCAGCGGCATGAAACAGGATCTCAGCTGGGAGAACAGCGCCGCCCACTATGTCGATCTCTATCGTCAGACATTGGTGCGCTAAAATTGCTCTGCAGCCCCCTCTCCCTCTGCCCCCGGGCAACAAAAAGCCCCGAGGCTAAACAAGGCTACGGGGTCTGATTTCAAACCGTCTCTGAAGCTGGATCAGGCCGCCTGAATTGGGATCGCATCGCCGGTCCGCGTGATCCGGTTCTGCTCGTTCAGATAGACCAGGGTCGGCTTGAACTGCTCCAGCTCCTGCTCGTTCAGCCCGGGCATAGGCGCAGATGATGACCCGATCGCCCGGATCCGCCTTGTGCGCCGACGCACCATTCACCGAGATGATGCGGGAGCCGGCCTCGGCACGAATCGCGTAGGTGGTAAAGCAGCTGCCCATTGGTCACATTGTAGATCTGGATCTGTTCGTACTCGCGGATGCCTGCCAGATCGAGCAGATCGCTGTACACCGCACAGGACCCCTCGTAGTCGACCTCTGAATGGGTGACACAGTGCACGGTGCAGTTTGCATTTGAGAACAGTCAACAACAATCTATCGAGGCTCCGTTTCACTGAACCGGTGATTATTATCGATCTTGATCCGCCCATCAATCCCCGGATGACGGCAAAGAGACCCTCAGATTATCGATCAGCCGCGCCCTGCCCAGATAGGCGGCAGCCAGTACCACCAACTCAGAAGGTCCCGCGAGCCGCAGGCTTGCAGGTCATCGGCCGAAAGGATCTCAACATAGTCGGGGCGAAAACCTGACGATTCAAGGCTTTGTATCGCCTTCGACAGCAGTTCCGCCGGGTATGGCTGGGCCGACTTTCAAACCCTCAGCCACCATCTGCAGGGCCGCATAGAGTGCNGCGGTGCACGTTTGCGCTCATCCTCAGTCAGAATAACCATTGCGCGAAACTACGCGCCAGCCCGTCTGGCTCCCGACTGGTGGGCACGCCAACGATCTGCAGCGGCATCGCCAGATCCGCCACCATGCGGCGGATCACCATCAGTTGCTGGAAGTCTTTCTCACCAAACAGCGCCAGATCGGGCTGCACCATATTGAACA
>AASF01001987.1 GCA_000168735.1 Candidatus Endoriftia persephone str. Hot96_1+Hot96_2
TTGATCACTGTAGCCGGCAGACCAAACTCTGCCCCCTTCTCCCGCAGGTGGCGCAACACCGACTGATGCCCGAGATGGACCCCATCAAAGTTGCCAATGGTTGCCACACAGCCGTGATGGTGTGCCCGGATGTTGTGTAAGCCACGAATTACCTGCATGAAAACCGCTCCCCATTGCGAGCAGTAATTATAGGCATTGCGTGGAATTTGGGAATCCTTGGGAACGCCGTTCGCGGCACAAACGGCGTCCCTATCGAAAAATCAGCTCCACTCCCGAAACGAAGCCAGCCTATTTTGCATAGCGATCGTGATTGAACACCATGTCACCGCCCGGGGCGCCGGTGTGGCAAGCGATACAGCCCTTCGGCATACCCTTGGCGACACGCCCTGCCAGCGACATCCCCTTAGGGTTCTTCAGCACGCTGCCGTTAGGAGCATACTTGACCCAGAACCAGTCTTTGTTGTCCGGATCGTAGCCGGTGCGCTTGAACATCACGGTGACCGCCTTGAGGAACTTGTTCGGTTCGTTGGCCACCGCCTGCTTGCTGACCCCCGTGCCGCCGTAGTTACGTTTGATGATCACCACCCCCTCATCAGAACCGACCCGGGCGGTAGCATCGATAGTGTCGAGGATCGCGCCATGGGGGTGCATGCCGGTGTAGGGGGTCGACATGATCGCACCCTCCCCCACCAGACCAGAGGCACTCAAGTTGTGCCAGAGCTTACCGGCGTAGTCGACATCATCCTTACCGCCAAACGGTGCGGCTGAGAGCGCCGAGGCAAACAGCAGCGAAGAGAGGGCCAGTGCAACGGTTTTCTTATTCATCATGATCAGATCTCCTGGTCGTTGTTGTCGCCAGATTGGCGTGGAATTAATACTGCCCTCGGCAAGGCCCGAGAACGCATAAAGAACAGTGTGTGTTGGGGATAGACGAGGGGGGCGGCCACCGGTTCACCTATCAGGCGAGTACGACTAATCAGCCGGCCGTCACCAGTGTCGATTTCAAATAAATGTCCCGCATCACCGACAACCAGCAGACGTTCACCATGCAGCGCTGCCGGCGAGGGTAAGGCGTTCGCCGAGGGATCGCTGCCACAATGACTCACCAGTTGCCGCATCAAGTGCATCGATCCGACCATCCAACCCGCTCAGCAGGATCCGCTCCCCGCTCACCAGCAGGCCAGACTTCAGACTGGCGAAGCGCCCGCGTCCAGGCGCAGCTCTCCCTGGTGCGGAGTAGACCTTACACCTCGCCGGCGAAGGTAGTGACAACAACAGAGCCTGGAGTCGAGCGCTCGGCGGACTATAGATCAGCTCCCTGTCCGAGCGGGCGCTGCCAGCGCAGCTCACCACTGCGGCGATCCACCGCCCAGAGCAGACCTTCGCTGCCGCCGGTAATCAGCAATTCACCGAACACAGCAGGCGGGTAGACCCATCCATCGAAGCGGCGCTGCCACAAGCGCTCACCATCCACCAGCCGCAGCGCCACCAGTGTGCCGTCTTCCCCCGGACAGGTAGGCGACCCCCTCATCCAGGCTGGGTGAAACCAGGGTTGTCTCGCTCCGCCAACGCCAGCGGGTCTTGCCGCTGGCAAGATCGAGTGCCTGCAGGCCCTGCCCCCCGCTCAACAGGACCAGGCCATCGGCAACCACTGGCTCCAGGGTCTGCTCACCCTGCAGCACCGACCAGCGCAGTCGCAGGGTTACCGGATCGTAAACCGCCAGGCCCTGATCGGAGACCAGCAGATGCTCGTTCAAAAGCAGGGGGTTTTCCGCATATTCCACAGCGGCAGCGGGGTGTGTGGTCAGTAGAAGCACCACACCGATCAGATAAATCTTGTACATATCCCTGCACCCCGCCTGGCATGAGTTGAGGGCACCATCGCACCCCATTCAAAACTCAATACGCAGCAGAGCAGGCGACGGATTCAAGAAAGGGAAAAGATTTAGTCACTATTCAGCAGTTCCAATGAAAAGGGGGGGCTGAATAGTTATAAAAAAACGGAAGTAGAGTCGGTGCTCTTTCGCGTCGGTTATTCCATCCGGGGGATGGTGATGAGGGCAACAGTGCCGGTTCGGAAGGCAGGCTGTAGGTTAACCTTCCCAACCGTTAGCGTCAGGCACAGCTGGCGCACGATGGCCCCAGTTTCCCAAGCCGCTGCCTTTTCCTGTGGTGGTACTACGGGATTTTTCCAGACGATAGAACGGGGCGAAAAACGGACTTCCCGCTGGAATTCTGCCGGGATACCCGGCACACCTGATCCTGAATCCTGATTGTGAGCAGGCTATCGTCACATTCCAATTCGACCTTGACCGGTTTTGCATTTCACCGTAACGGGGATAGCATTCTCCAGCAGATTGGTGACGACGCGACGCAGCGCCAGTGGATTCAGTTTTCTCATGCAGGATCGGTTGCCCACCCATTCGATCTGCGGTACCACCTGGAACGTGCAGCCTGGATGATGTCGTCCAATACGTTGGTGATATCCGTCTGCACCTGCTCCTGCTTTTCAAGTTCCAGGCTGATCTGCATTTAGTTTCACTGATCAACCGGTTTATCGTGGCGAGATCCCGTTTGATTCCCGCCATCAGTTCCGCGTCACCACCTTCATCAGGCAGCATCTCCAAGGGCCAGTTGCACCTGAGTGAGCGGAGTGCGGAGATCGTGGGAGATTCCGGCCAGCAGCAGTGTCCTGTTGGCCAGCAACTCTTTCACCTGCTGGCTCATTCGATTGAATGTCTGCGTCAGAACCTGCAACTCCTCCGGCCCTTCTTCCCTTACCGGTTCCGGCCAGCTGCCTTTTCCGATCATCCGTGCCGAGCGGGAGACGCGTTCGAGGGGGATGGTGAGCCGTCGCGCCAGGAGCGCTGCGGTAAAAAAGGTCAGCACCGTGCCGGCGCAGAACAGAAGCAACAATGCCAATGGCGGTTGAATCCCGATACGTGAGCGGAGAAATCCCAGACGCAGCTTTTGGCTATAGCCCGGTATCTCGGCCCAGATCCACTCATTGCCTTTGGCATCACGGCTTGTCTTGAGGCGCACTTCATCGCCAACGCGCCGGGCAAGCGCCTGCCTGAGAAAATAGAAATAGGGTAAGAAATCGGTGTTGTCGGGAAGGGGGGTATCTGTGACCACCAGGGTCAGGTCATGATTTTGTTTCAGAATCTTGCGGAACGCCGGGCGTTCCTGCTCCGGCAGCCTTTCCCAGCGCTGCATGGCGTGCACCATCACCGCCGCCAAGTCGTCGGTGGCACGTTTTCCCAAGGGGACCAACACGTAGAAGGCCAATACACTCAGAGTCAGCAGCTGAAATCCGACAGAGACCAACGCAATGGTGGCCAAGGTTCTACCAAACAGGCTGTGAAATCGAAACAGCCCCATCACTCGCCGTTGCGTGAGAACAGGTAGCCGGCACCCCAAACCGTGCGCAAATAGATAGGTTCAGAGGGATTGGGTTCGATCTTCCGCCGTAGCCGGTTAACGCAGACGTCGATGCTTCTGTCGAGGTGGGAGCGCTCGTAACCCTTGGTGATCTCCATCAGCATATCCCGACTGAGCACCCGACCTGAATGTTCTAGGAAGACCCGTAACAGGGTAAATTCACCATGGGTCAGGGGAATCTCATTCCCCTCCCGGGTGAGGCGGTATTTTTCCACGTCGAGGGCAAAGGGGCCAAATTCAAGAACGGCCTTTTCTGCCGCCTCCATGGGCTGATCTGCGTGTTTCATGCGGCGCAGGACAGCGCGAATCCGAGCCAGCAACTCTCGCGGATTGAAGGGTTTGGCAAGATAGTCGTCCGCACCGACCTCGAGGCCGATGATTCTGTCCATCTCCTCGCCCCGAGCCGAGATGATAATGATGGGTTGATTGCCCCTGGCTGCGCAGATTACGGGCCAGCGACAAGCCATCCTGCTCCCGGCAGCATCAGATCAAGGATGATCAAATCGACGTGGTGCGTTTTGAGGTGGCGGGTCATCGCGGCCCCGTCTTCCACCGCAGCCACCTGATACCCCTCATTGGTCAGATATCGCTGCAACAGTGATCGGAGTTCAGCTTCGTCATCCACGACGAGAAGGCGATGACTGGCTTCTTTATTGGCCATGCCGCGAGTATCTAGCCGATGAAATGTTTCTGAAACAACTCGTTACAACCTGTTACCGAACGGTTAACGCCGCGGAAAATAACCCCAGCATACTGCGTTTGTTGCTCCGATGTGGCACTGCCAGCAACACCGAGCATAACTGAAATTCAGACACCATTGGGGGAAGAAAACATGCGACCTGCTCGTAACGAGAATAATACATTTCAAATCCACTCACTGCGTCGGAGATTGGGGCTTCTTGGGGTCGCCATCTCGATGTTGTTGTGCGCCGGAGTGGCGGTTGCCGACAAGCAACAGACGAAGGCAGCCGACATGAAACAGCTCCAGCAGATGATGAAAAAACAGATTGGACTGATGAAGCCAGAGTTGCAGAAGCGGGTCAAGGCGCTCTCACCAAAAACCAAAAAGATGCTCCTTTCTATCTATGCCCAGCACTCCCGGCATAGCGACAAAGTCACGCTGCGCCAGGTGATGCACGAAGTACTTTCCGACTACCAGAGCATGGCGGCCGGCATCATGACCGACAACGCAGAGCAAGCGACCGATAGCGCCAGGCGTCTTGCCAATCACCGTATTCCCAGGGGGTGGCCTACTTCCTTACATGAGTCTGGAGATGATC
>AASF01001986.1 GCA_000168735.1 Candidatus Endoriftia persephone str. Hot96_1+Hot96_2
AAAAACCTCCTCTACTATGTGGGGCGGGCTGAATCACAACATCCACATCTGCTTGCGGTAAAAGAGGCCTATAATCTGAGCGGCGTGTTGCCCGAGTGAATCGGCACTGGCGAAGGGGCGGGAGAGCCTCACCGGTACCAATGCCGAACTGGTCCACTCGGTGGCGAGAGGCGATCTACGCTGAGCTAACACAGGTCAAAGATATCCTCGACTTGTTCATGCGTGGTGAGCAGGCAGACCCCAGCACGCTCGATCGCCTTCAGGTGCCGATGCAGCGCTTGGCGCGATACCCCTGGGAATGATCGGCCAGGGCGCATTGCGGTCCCGGCTGATTCGTCAGGCTGAAAAGCTCGAGTCGTTTGCCAAACGCTCCTCCAAGCCGGAAGAGTTCGAATTGATGGAGATGGCCGGTGATATTCTGTTTGTGGAGTCCTCGCTGAGTGGCATCCACAGCGGCCAGCAACTGATTGAAGATGTAGAGGCTTCAAGCAGTAACTGGGGGCAAACGCTGCCAGTCGGTGAATTTGAAGGCCTGGTCAAACAGACGGTCAAAGAGGCCAAGATCGATATTGCCAAGGCAAAAGAGGCAATTGTCAATTACACCGAAACTGACAATGATCCAGCGGTTCTCGAAGAGGTCTTTGGACAATTCACCCGTGTCTATGGCGCCCTAAAACTGCTCGATTTTTCCGAACCGGCAGAGATTGCGCGACGCACCACTGAATTCATTCATAAAAATCTGATCCAGGGGCATCAGATTCCAGGCCGCCAGCAGTTGAACTCACTGGCGGACGTGATCAGCAGCATCGAATATTTCCTCGAAGCCTTGGTCGACGGTGTGGGCGATCGCAAAGAGATCATAGAGATAGCGCGGACTGCGCTCTCTGGGCTGGTGCAAGAAGTGCCGGGCATGCCGGAGGAGGAGCCCGTTCCCGCCCCGGTGGTTGAAATTGCTAGCGTACGCGAAGCCCAGTCTCAGCCTGAGGAGTTGTTTGAGCTGGAGCAGAAGGAAGAGGCGGAAGCGGTTGAGGAAGGGCCTGTAGAGGAGGAGCCCGATTCGGAAGGATTGTATGCGCCTTTGACAGAGGAGGAAAAGGCGCGCGAGATTATTCCCTCTGCGGAAAAGCCCGCGCTGGAAGAGATCGACCCGGAGATCCTCGAGATCTTTGTCGAAGAGGCACGGGAAGAGTTGGAGGTGGTCCAGGAAAATCTGCCGCGCTGGCGTCGGAATTTTGATGATAAGGATGCCCTGATTACCATCCGCCGCTCCTTCCATACATTGAAAGGAAGCGGTCGTCTGGTTGGTGCCAAGATGATCGGTGAGCTCGCCTGGTCGGTCGAGAATATGCTCAACCGGATCATCGACGAGACCATCGAGGTTACACCTGAAGTACTCTCCATTCTGGCCGATGTCGAACAGATGCTGCCGGTGCTGATCGACTGCCAGGAACGCTCGGTTTTGCCCGATCTGAATGTGGTTGCGGTCATGGATCAGGCTTTCGCCCTGATCGATGGCCGCTCCAGCGCCGCAGCAAAGAGCACGCTTGAAATCGCAGAGGGCGAAACCACAAAGGAGTTGGCGGAGGCTCAGGGCGAGGTGCTAGAAGAGCCAAGTTCGGTGGAATCGTTCGATCTGTTTGAGTCATCCAGTGAAGAGATCGAGCTGGCGCCTCTGGAAGATGAGACGATCGACGTTGAAGAGCTTCCTCTAGACGAACCGGTTGAAATCGAGGCAAGCATTCAGGAGCCTGATTCGGCAAGGCTTGCCGTAGAAGCGGCGGTAAAAGAGGCTCTTCTGAAAGCCGAAGCCGAAGCCGAAGCCGAAGCCGAAGCCGAAGCCGAAGCCGAAGCCGAAGCCGAAGCCGAAGCCGAAGCCGAAGCCGAAGCCGAAGCCGAAGCCGAAGCCGAAGCCGAAGCCGAAGCCGAAGCCGAAGCCGAAGCCGAAGCCGAAGCCGAAGCCGAAGCCGAGCCCATCTCAGCTGAAGAGTTCGAGAAGTTGCCTGACGAAGAGGCGGAAGAACTGTTTATCGCAGCCGGTGATGAAGCCGACTCGGCGCTGATTGAGCGGGTCGAAGAGGAGGCGCTGAGCCAGGTCGAAGAGGATGGCATGTTTGCCGTCGCAGAAGACCCAGAGTTGGTTGAAGTTTTCGTCGAAGAGGCGAAAGAGTTGCTGGAGCAGATAGAATCAAGCTATCAGCATTGGATGGATAACCAGTCCGATGAGTCGGCCATCGATGCTATCCAGCGCATTCTGCATACCCTGAAAGGCAGCGCGCGCCTTTCAGGGATCCTGCCAGTCGGTGATCTGAGTCATGCGCTCGAGTCTCTGTTCTCAAAGATTGCCGATAAAAATGTTCTGATAACCGGAAGATTGCTCGAGCTGACCCGACAGGCGATCGACCGTATTGCGCACCAGATCGACGAGGTCGCAACCGGTGGCGCCCTTTCCCGTGCTGGCAAGGCTGGTCAAACAGCTGGAGTCGATCCTTGGATCAAAAGAGGCCAGCGCAGAGATTTCGTCATTTGCCGCTGAGCCGACAGATAGTTTGCTGGCGCCCAGTTCCATCGATGAATTCGAGGCCGACAGTGACTTTGCGATGCTGGATGCCGGCCTGACAACAGATCTTGCGGAGGAGACGACTCAGTCTGAGGAAACAGCGGAGACTGAGGGAGCGGAGTCTGCGCTTGAACCGGAAGTGGAGCCTGAACCTGAGCCGGGGGAATCTGAAGGCGCTGAAGCGGATTATCCCGTTTTCCCAAGCAACCACAGCAACCACCCGCGCCCGCGCAGGAAAATCTGCCGCAGGGGACGGCGTTTCGACCTGCCCGTGACCAGGTGCGTGTCAGTGCCCACGCTGCTGGACCGCCTGGTAAACAATGCGGGTGAGATCAGCATCTACCGGGCGCGTCTGGAGCAGCAGAACGGTGTGCTCGGCTTCAACCTTGCGGAGCTGGAGCAAACCATTACCCGTCTTTTCGATCAGTTGCGCAAGCTGGAGATCGAGACCGAGGCCCAGATTCTCTATCGTTGGGATCGCGACCATGGGCAAGATGACAAGAATCGGGCGGAGTTCGACCCGCTTGAGCTCGATCGCTTCTCCACCATGCAACAGCTCTCGCGGGCATTGATGGAGACAGTTAACGACTTGGGCAGCATCAATGGATTGCTGGCCGATCTGCAGCGGGAGACCGATACTCTGCTGCTGCAGC
>AASF01001985.1 GCA_000168735.1 Candidatus Endoriftia persephone str. Hot96_1+Hot96_2
CCTGATCATCGCCGGCTACTGCATCGGCGCTACCTGGCGGGCTACAATTACATCCGCGGTGAGTTCTGGGAACCTTACGAACGTTTCGAGGCGTGTCTGGAAGAGGCCCGCGCAGCCGGCTTGCTCGGTGAGGATCTGTTCGGCTCCGGCTTTGACTTTGAACTGCACGCCCACCTTGGCGCGGGTGCCTACGTCTGCGGTGAGGAGACCGCGCTGCTCGAGTCGATCGAGGGTAAAAAGGGGCAGCCGCGCTTCAAGCCGCCGTTTCCGGCCCACTTTGGTCTCTACGGACGACCCACCATCATCAACAATACCGAATCCCTCGCCTCGATCCCGATGATCCTGGAGAAGGGCGGTAAGTGGTTCGCTGACGTGGGCGTAAAGAACAGCGGCGGTTCCAAACTCTTCTCCATCTCCGGCAATCTGAACAACCCCGGTGTGTTCGAGATCCCCATGGGCACCCCCTTCTCTGAGCTGTTGGAGATGGCCGGTGGCATGAAGGATGGGCGCAAGATCAAGGCGGTGATCCCCGGCGGTTCCTCCTCGCCGGTCATCCCCGGCGAGATGATGATGGATCTGACCATGGACTACGATGCCATCGCCAACGCCGGTTCGATGTTGGGCTCAGGCGCGGTAATCGTGCTCGACGACACCAACTGCATGGTCAGGGTGCTGGAACGCATGTCCTACTTCTACCATGAAGAGTCCTGCGGTCAGTGCACCCCCTGCCGGGAAGGCACCGGCTGGCTCTATCGAGTGGTGAGCCGGATCGAGAACGGCAAGGGTTGCCAGGAGGATCTGGATCTGCTGGATGATGTGGCTGCGAAGATCGCCGGACGCACCATCTGCGCCTTGGGCGATGCGGCAGCAATGCCGGTGCAGGGCATGCTCAAGTACTTCCGGGATGAATTCCAATACCACATCGATCATCAGAGATGCATGGTCGGTAATGGCCAGACTCAGTAAAGGGACGAAGCACGCCAATGACTGAGGAATCCATGGTAACCATCGAGGTGAACGGCCAGCCGCTGCAGGTGAAGCCCGGCGCGATGCTCATCGAAGTCACCGATGAGGCAGGCATCAGCATCCCTCGATTCTGTTATCACAAAAAACTGTCGATCTCCGCCAACTGCCGCCAGTGTCTGGTGGAGGTGGAAAACGCCCCCAAGCCGATGCCAGCTTGCGCCACGCCGGTAATGGATGGCATGAAGGTGCAGACCCGCTCGCCCAAGGCGCTGGCAGCGCAGAAGGGCACCATGGAGTTTCTGCTGATCAACCATCCGCTCGATTGCCCAATTTGTGACCAGGGCTGGTGAGTGTGAGCTGCAGGACGTGGCGATGGGCTACGGCAGTGATGTCTCCCGCTTTGCCGAGGGCAAGCGGGTGGTGCCGCAGAAGGATATTGGTCCGCTGATCGCCACCGATATGACCCGCTGCATCCACTGTACGCGCTGTGTGCGCTTCGGTGACGAGATCGCCGGCATCCGCGAACTGGGTGCCACCGGTCGCGGTGAGCACATGGTGATCGGTACCTATGTGGCGAAGACTGTCGATTCGGAGCTCTCCGGTAACATCATCGATCTCTGCCCGGTGGGCGCGCTGACCTCCAAACCCTTTCGCTTCTCCGCCCGCGCTTGGGAATTGGTCCAAGTCGAAGGCATCGCACCCCACGACGCAGTGGGTTCCAATATCAACCTGCATCTGCGTGGTAACCGCGTGATGCGGGGTCCATCCGCGCGACAACGAGTCGATCAACGAGAGTTGGATCTCCGATCGCGACCGCTTCAGCTACGAAGGGCTGAACAGCGACAATCGCCTTACCAGCCCGATGGTGAAGAAGAATGGCGAGTGGCAGGAGAGCAGCTGGGAGATGGCGCTGGAGATGGCGGCCGCGGGCCTGCGTGAGGTGGGCAGTGGCGATCAGATCGGCAGCCTAGTGTCGCCCACATCGACGATTGAAGAGCTCTACCTGGCGCAGAAGATCACTCGTGGTCTCGGCAGCAATCATATCGACCACCGCCTGCGCCAGGGCGATTTCCGCCTGGATGGCGCCGAGCCTGAACTGGCTTGGCTGGGCATGCCGATCGCTGATCTTGAACAGCTCGATGCGGCGCTGCTGGTCGGCTGCAATCTACGTAAAGAACAACCGATTCTCGGGCACCGCCTGCGCAAGGCGGTGTTGGATGGGGCGGATATCCGCTACATCACGCCGCTGCAGTTGGACCTGAACTATGTCGCCGAGCAACCAGGTCTGCAGCCCGCCAGAGATGGTCAGTAGGCTGGCGGCTATCCCCGGTGCCCTTGGGTGCCTCCACGGATGGCGCTCTGGGCAAGTTGATCAAGGCTGCCAAGGCGGATGAGGTTGCCAAGGCTGCAGCGAACGCCCTGAAGCAGGCCAACAATGCATGGCGTAATGTTGGGCGCCCCTGGCCTCGGCGCATCCCGACTACTCCATCCTCTGTGGACTCGCCGCGGCAGTGGCTGAAGCGGCAGCGGCGAAGCTCGCGTTGGTCCCCGCCGCCGCCAACAGTGTGGGGGCCCGGCTGGCGGGTGCGGCGCCCCATCTACTGCCCGGCGCGAAACGTGCTGCGGATTCTGGCAACGATGCGCTGAAGATGCTCAAACTGCCGCTCAAGGCCTATCTGCTGATGGGTGTGGAGCCGGCGGCAGACTGCTGGGATCCGGCTGTCGCCCAGTCAGCTCTGAAGAGCGCTGATCTGGTGGTGGCGCTGACCACCCATCGCACGGCCTCTCTCGACAGCTGTGCCGATATCCAGCTGCCCGGTGGCAGCTTTCGCCGAGACCGCCGGTAGCTATGTGAATGCGGCGGGCGAGTGGCAGTCGTTCCGTGGTGCGGTCAAGCCACAGGGCGAGGCACGTCCGGCTTGGAAGGTATTGCGGGTTTTGGGCAATCTGCTTGATCTGCAGGGCTTTGACTACACCGCTTGTGAAGAGGTGCGCGACGAGCTGGCCGCAGTGTGCGACGGTGCGATCCCTGATAACCAGGTTGGCAGAGTCGAGTCGGTGGAGCTGGCAAGTGGCGGCAGTAGCCTGATGCGAGTCGGTGAGGTGCCGATCTACGCTTCTGATCTGCTGGTGCGCCAGGCCAAATCGTTGCAGCAGACCGGGGATGCCCGAGCGGCGCTGATTCGCGTGAATGGTAAGGTGGCGCGTCAGGCCGGGGCTGGAGGATGGCGCCTCGGTGGTCGCTGATCAGAACGGTAACCGGGCCGAGTTGCTGTTGCAGGTGGATGAACGGGTTCCCGCTGGATGTGTCTGGATTCCAAGCGGGCTGGAGGGCACGCAGGCGCTGGGCCCACAGTTTGGCGAAGTGACCCTGGAGAAGGCGTAAGCGATGGAATTTTTTATCAGCATCTGGGAACTCCTGCCGGCGGGGTTGCAGACCCTGATCTGGACCCTGCTGAAGATCGTGGCGATCGTTGCGCCGCTGATGTTGCTGGTGGCCTACTTCACCTATGCCGAGCGCAAGATCATCGGCTACATGCAGGTGCGTGTCGGCCCCAACCGGGTCGGGCCGACGGGCTGGCTGCAGCCGATCGCCGACGCGGTCAAGCTGATG
>AASF01001984.1 GCA_000168735.1 Candidatus Endoriftia persephone str. Hot96_1+Hot96_2
TTGCCGCAGAGATGGATCCCCCCACATCCAGACCGCTGGTGGTGGTCTACAATGCCGGCGACCGCCGCCCTTGAAGAGTTTACCGGATGCTTGACGGCAGGGGCCGCCGGCATTCTGCCCGATATCTGGCGGCTCTGGTCGCAAAAGAGCGGCATCCCGCGTGGCCTTTAAACAGACCAAGCTGGGAAGCGGCTCTTTGGCAGATGGTACGCAGTGGCGAGGCCGATCTGCATGCCGGCATGTTCTACTCGGCACAACGGGATCAGCTCTATGAGTTCACCCGGCCCACCATCGGGATCGAATACTACTTCTACCTGCACAAAAACATCCTCGGAGTGAAAACGGAGGCGGATCTCGAAGGGTTGGTCATCGGTGTGCCCAAAGGATTTACCCATAAGCTACGCCAAGAGAGCACCTCAAAGGGGTCTCACTGGTGGTCTTCGACAGCTTTGAGACACTCTACCAAGCGGCCCTTGAGGGCCGGGTGAAGGCGTTTATCTCCCCCGCTGCCAATCTAAGCCATTTTTTCGCAAAGACAGGTGAGCCGAACCCATTTCGCCGTCTTTCAGATCGGCCCTTCTATTCTCGCGACTATCGTGGTGCTGTGCGTGAGGGCAATGCGCAGTTGTTGGATCTGATTGATGCGGGACTGAAGCAGATCAGCCCGCAGGAGTTTCAGGTGATCGCCGATCGCTGGGGGGCAGGGCGGAACAGCGCCAGGATATGGATCCCGCAGCTGACATTGAACGCGGAAGAGCGCGCCTGGCTGGATCGGCATCCTGTGATCGAGATTGGAGTGGATGGGGCCTGGCCGCCAATTGACTTCATGAATCAGCAGGGGCTGCACAGCGGTATTGCCCATGACTACCTCACACTGATTGGCGAACGTCTCAAGGTTGAGTTTCGGGTTCATCCTGGCCCCACCTTCAAGCAGATGCTGGCCAGGGTCAGCTCGGGTGAACTTAAACTCGGCATGTCGATTGTACAAACAGAGGAGCGCGCCAGGGATCTCTGGTTTACCAGTGAGTTTTTTACGGTGATGAAGGCCATAGTCACACGCAAGGATGAGCGGGCAATTCACACCATTGAGGATCTCTATGGGCGCAAGGTCGCCATTGAGAATGGCTTCTCCACCATGAAGCAACCTGCAAGGGCCATCCGCAGATTGAGTTATTGCCTGTTGCTAATACGCTGGAGGCGCTGAAAAAACTCTCATTGGGGTGAGGTGGACGCCTATGTGGGAAACCGCTCGGTAGCGCAATGGCTAATTGAAGAGCAGCAGCTTAGCAATCTGCACTTTAGCGGTGACCCTGGATTTGGTCCGGCACTGCAGCGTTTCGCAGGTACACCAGGATCCAGCGTGGGTACCATTGGTGTCGATCCTCGATAAGGCGCTGAATAGCATTACCGAGGATGAACGGCGGGTGATTCTCAATCGCTGGTTATCGCCAGGCAGGCAGAGGTGCCCCGAGGCAGGTCCTGTGCTGAAACTGACCAAGGAAGAGCGGGCCTGGCTGGCCGCGCATGGCGCCCATCCGGTTGGGGGTCGACCCGGCCTGGCCGCCGGTTGAGTTTGTGCCGCAGGATGGTGGCTATAGTGGCATCGTCTCCGACTACATGAAGGTCGTGGGCGAGATGCTCGGGGTGGAGTTTGTCATCGAAGAGTCTACCTCCTGGGCCAAGGTGATGCAGAAGGCGCGTGGGCGGCAGTTGGATCTGGTGCCGGCGCTGGTACGAGATGAAGCGCGTGACAGCTTTCTCAACTTCACTCGCCCTTATCTCAACTTTCCTTTTGTGGTGTTTGTGCGTGACGATGCGGCTCTGATCACCGGCCTGGAGGATCTCAGTGGCAAGCGGGTGGTGGTGGAGCAGGAGTATGTGACCCTCGACTACCTGAAAAGAGATCATCCCGATATTGAGGTGGTGCAGGTGCCCACCTCGGAAGAGGCGCTACGACGACTCTCCCTGGGAGAGGTGGATGCCTATATAGGCCAATCTGACGGTGGGCAGTTACCTGATCACTAACCGGGGCATCAGCAACGTCAAGGTTGCCGCCCCCACTCCCTACAGTTTCGATCTGAGTGTCGGGGTGCGCAAGGGATTGGCCCGAACTGGTCTCGATCTTGCAGAAGGCGCTGGATGCGATCCCCCAGAAAGAGGTGATAGCTATCCGCCAGAAGTGGTTTGCAGTGCGCTACGAGATGGGGGTGGATTACACGCTGGCGTTGCAGATCGCGATCGGTGCGGTGTTGATCATTCTGCTGGCGGCGCTCTGTGGTGGTGTATCTAAGGCGCGAGCAGCGCCGATTGCAGCGCAAGTGAGGAGCAGTTGAGAAACATCATCGAACACCATTCCCCTGGCCATCACCATCAGCGATCTGGAAGGCACTATCCAGATGGCTAACCCGCAGGCGGCATTGGATGTCGAGTGTGAAAGTGGGGAGCTGATCGGACGCAACATGTTGGGCTTCTATTTGAATGAGAGTGACCGGGTTGAGGTGTTGCGGCAGTTTCAGGCGGAGGGGCAGATCCACAGTTATCCGATCCGTTTTGCCACCGATCGGGGTGGAGTGATCGAGGGGCTACTTTCTGCCATTCCGATCCGTATCGGTGACAAACTCATGAACCTCGGCATACTGGTCAATCTAACCGATCGAATCCGTATGGAACGGGAACTGGCGGAGGCGAAAGAGGCTGCAGAGCAGGCGAATCGCTTCAAGAGCAACTTCCTGGCGAACATGAGCCACGAGATCCGTACCCCGATGAACGCGATCATCGGTATGAGCCATCTGGCACTGCAGACCGGAATTGACGTCGAAGCAGCTCGACTATCTGCAGAAGATCCAGAGTTCCTCCCACCACCTGCTGGGCATCATCAACGATACCCTCGACTTCTCCAAGATCGAGTCGGGCCGGCTGGAGATCGAGACCACCCACTTTCAGCTCGATGAGGTGCTGGAGAACCTCGCCACTCTGCTCAATATCAAAGCGGTGGAGAGGCGGCTGGAGCTGGTCTTTGAGCGCGAATTGGATGTGCCGGACCGGCTGATCGGTGATCCGCTGCGGCTTGGGCAGGTGCTGCTGAATCTGGCGCAGAATGCAATCAAATTCACCGAAAGCG
>AASF01001983.1 GCA_000168735.1 Candidatus Endoriftia persephone str. Hot96_1+Hot96_2
CCTGATCACCGGTCTGATGGGTTTTGGACTGGGCGCCATCCTCTCCATCTACGCCGCACTGCCAAAAGGCCCTGAAATCATCACCACCGCTTTCGGCGGCACCGGCGTGATCTTCCTCGGTCTCTCCGGCTATGCACTGACCACCCGCAAGAACTTCAGCTTCATGGGGGGCTTCCTGTTTGCCGGCATGATGGTTGTGGTGATCGCAATGCTGGCCAATATCTTCCTCGCGATGCCTGCCCTCTCGCTGGCGCTCTCTGCCGGTATCATCCTGCTGATGAGCGGTTTCATCCTGTTCGACACCAGCCGCATCATCCACGGCGGTGAGACCAACTACATCATGGCCACCTATGGCATCTACATCAGCATCTTCAACATCTTCATTAGCCTGCTGCATCTGCTCGGCGTGATGAGTGATGACTGATCAGACCCTTGTCTGACGGCAAACCCCGGCCTGATGCCGGGGTTTGTTTATATCTGCTGAGGAGAAAGATCGATGGACTGGATGAAGATTCTGGCCGCCGCTGCAATGGTGATGATGCTGTTTGCGATGTGGCCCGCCTACAAACACTGGAGCCAGAACGGCCCCAAGGCAGAGAAAGGCGACTGGATGGCGGTGCTGCTGCCGATCGGTGCCGTGATTGGCTTTGTGATCCTGCTGATGGCGATAGTCTGAAGCCTAGCGGCCCCGCCAGTGCCGGGACCGCTTTCCCCTGATCAGATTACCTCGATGCCGCCCATGTAGGGACGTAACGCCTCGGGTACCCTGACCCTGCCTTCCGCATCCTGATAGTTCTCCATCACCGCCACCAGGGTACGACCGACCGCCAGGCCGGAGCCGTTTACAGTGTGTACTAGTTCCGGCTTGCCAGTTTCGGGATTGCGCCAGCGCGCCTGCAGCCGGCGTGCCTGAAAATCCACGAAATTGGAGCAGGAGGAGATCTCCCGATATTTGCCCTGCCCCGGCAGCCAAACTTCCAGATCGTAGGTCTTGGTGGCGGAGAAACCGATATCCCCGGTACAGAGGGTCACTACCCGGTAGGGCAGCTCCAGCTTCTGCAGGATCGCCTCGGCATGCGAGGTGAGCTGCTCCAGCGCATCGAAGGAATCTTCGGCCCGGACTATCTGCACCAGCTCTACCTTCTCAAACTGATGCTGGCGGATCATGCCACGGGTGTCCTTGCCGTAGGAGCCCGCCTCGGAGCGGAAACAAGGCGTGTGGGCCACATAGCGGCGTGGCATCTCGTCGGCGTCGATGATTACATCACGCACCAGGTTGGTGAGCGGTACCTCGGCGGTGGGGATCAGATAGTACTCATGCTCGCCCTGCAGCTTAAACAGCTCCTCTTCGAACTTGGGCAGCTGACCGGTGCCACGCAGGCTGTCGCTATTGACCAGATAGGGCACATAGGCCTCGGTGTAGCCGTGCTGGATGTGGGTATCGAGCATCAGTTGGATCAGCGCCCGGTGCATGCGCGCCAGCGGGCCTGACATCACGGTGAAGCGCGAGCCGGTCAGCTTGGCCGCCGCCTCTGCATCCAGCAGCCCGTTTTCGATGCCTAGATCCACATGATCTTTTGCTTCGAAGTCGAACTGTGGCGGCTCACCCCAGCGACGCTCCTCTCGATTATCCTCCTCATCTTTGCCATCGGGCACCGACTCATGGGGGATATTGGGGATGCCGAGGGTGATCGCGCCCAGCTCAGCCTGGACCTGGTTCAGCGCCTCCTGGGGTCTGCTTCAGCCGGTCTCCCAGTGACGCCACCTCGGCCCAGTAGCGGCTGGATATCCTCGCCTGCCGTCTTCGCCTTGCCGATCGACTTGGAGTGGCTGTTGCGCTGATTCTGCAGCTTTCCTGGGCTGCAACCCTGCAGCGACTTACGCTGCGCCCTNCCAGCGTAGTGATCTTATCCGTGTCGAGTTGAAAGCCCGCGTCGCCGCCAGTTGCGCCGCGACACTCTCCAGATCGTTTCTTAACAGACGAGGGTCCAGCATCGTTTATTCACCCATATTCAAACTTGCGGGCCAGCTCACCACATGGCCCGGTTCCACAATCTCGTTGAGATCCTCGAGGATCCCCTCCACCTTGTCCGTGCGGTCAAAGAACTCCACCACCAGCGGCAGATCCAATGAGACATCGATCAGTGATGAAGTATGCATGCGCCCCGAGGCACCGATACCAGCGATACCACGAAACGCAGTGATACCGCGCACCTTCTCCTCCGCATGCAGAAAGTGCATCAGCCGCTGCATCTGGTGATCACCCTCGGTGAGGTAGACCCGCACCATGGTAACGCTCTCTTGTTTCATAACTGTCTTCCCAGGGTCAATCCCAGCCAGCAGGCTGCGAGACAGGCGATAACGCTGATCAGCACATTCAACATCGCCTTCAGATAGTCCGCCTGCTCCAGCAGATTGAGGGTCTCGACTGGAGAAGGTGGAGAAGGTGGTAAAGGCGCCGAGCAGACCGACCAGTAGCGCCGCACGCAGCTCCGGCCCGACACTAGCACGCTCCAGCAGGTAGACGTAGAGAAAGCCCATCAACAGCGAGCCGATGAGATTCACCGCCAGGGTGCCGAAGGGGAAAAGCCCGGCCAAGCAGCCCATAAACCCCGCTGGAGACCCAGAACCGGAACAGCGCTCCTACTGCGCCTCCGGCTGCGATGGCGATCATCTGCATCAGAATTCCGAGTCTCTAGAATGATAAACCGCCGCATTCTACACCCATCGCAGCGGGCCGTGAAACGCGGCAGGATGCAGTGAAATCGCTGCAGCCCACAACGATTGAAATAGCCTGCTGTGAATGATAACCGGGGCCTTCGTTGGCCAGCTTCGAACAGGCAGGTTGTAGCCCGCCTTCAGACGGACAGGTCAGGCTGAACGGCAGAACGACAGACAGACGCCCCATCCTCTTTCGATCCACTTGTCACTCAACCAGCGCCCTGCTCCCGGTCGAGTCGCTTGAGGAATTCGAGCTTCTCACCAATCTTGATCTCCATGCCGCGATCGACTGGACGGTAGAAGCAGCTTCCTTCCAGCCTCTCCGGAAAGTAGTTTTCAGCGGCGGCGTAGGCGTGGGGTTCATCGTGGGCATAGCGGTAGGCCTTGCCGTAATCGAGTTCCTTCATCAGTTTGGTGGGGGCGTTACGCAGATGCAGCGGTACCTCCAGAGAGCCTGACTTCTTCGCCACCGACAGGGCCTGCTTCCAGGCCATGTAGACCGCATTGCTCTTGGGGGCACAAGCCAGGTAGACCACCGCCTGGGCGATCACCAGCTCCCCCTCCGGGCTGCCGAGGCGCTCCTGGGCCTGCCAGGCGTTGAGCGCGATCTCCAGCGCGCGCGGGTCGGCGTTACCTATATCCTCCGAGGCCATGCGCACCACCCGCCGGGCGATGTAGAGTGGATCGCAGCCCACCGTCGATCATTCGCGCCAGCCAGTAGAGGGCCGCATCGGGGGCCGAGCCGCGCACCGATTTGTGTAGTGCCGAGATCTGATCGTAGAAGGCCTCACCACCCTTGTCGAAGCGACGCCAGGGTGCCGCTGGCCAACTTCGCCGATCAGGCTCGACGCCGATCTCCCCTTGCTCTGCCAGATCGGCGGCAATCTCCAGCAGGTTGAGAGGCACGCCGCGGCATCGCCATCCGCCGCCTCGGCCAGCAATCTACGTGCTTCAGGAGTGATGCCGAGGCCGCTCCCGCCGAGCCCCCGCTCACTATCCTGCAGCGCCTGCTCGATGATCTGTTCGAGCTCCTCTCCCGCTAACGCCCTCAGCACATAGGTGCGGGCGCGGGAGAGCAACGCGTTGTTGAGCTCGAAGGAGGGGTTCTCGGTGGTGGCACCGATGAACACTAGGGTGCCATCCTCCACATGCGGCAGAAAGGCATCCTGCTGGGACTTGTTGAAGCGGTGCACCTCGTCGATGAAGAGCAGCGTCGGGCGGCTCTCCTGCTGTCGTGCGAGCCTTGCCTGCTCCACCGCGGCACGGATCTCCTTGACCCCGGAAAGCACTGCCGAGAGGCTGAGAAACTGCACCCACGGAGTGACGTGCGATGAGCCGCGCCAGGGTGGTCTTGCCGGTGCCCGGCGGACCCCAGAAGATCATCGAGTGGAGGTGGTCGGACTCGATTGCCCGCTGCAGCGGCTTGCCTGTGCCGACGATATGTTGCTGGCCGCTGAATTCCGCCAGAGAACGCGGCCGCATCCGGTCCGCCAGCGGCCGGCCGGCGATCGCCCCGGCCTGAAACAGATCCGCTGACTGGCTCATAGGTCGCCGATCATGTCGATCCCATCCGGTGGATCAAAGACAAACAACTCATGTTCCAGGGCGGGGTTACGCCGCAGATTGGAGAAACGGAAGCGGGTGATCTGACCAAAGCTGTCGATCATTTCCATCTGCACCAGCTGGTTCTGTTTCAGCCCCAGTTTGACCTGATCGATCTCCACATCCTTCTGTTTCGGCTTCAGGCTAAGCCAGTCGATGCCGTCTTTTTGGCCCAGCTCCGTGATGGCAAAGTGCCGCTCGATCGGCCCGGTATCGCTGAGCAGCTGCGCCGGCGTGCCCTTCAGCGCCGCCTGCTGATCCCAGGTGGGAGACCTGCTCCAACTCCCTGTCGTGCAGCCAGATGCGGTTGCCGTCAGCAATGATCAGCTGGTGGCTTGGCGCGTCATACTGGCAGCGGAAGCGCCCGGGAACCCTGCGGATCGAGGATGCCACTGGTGATATAGATCTGGTCGCTATCGGGCTGGCGCAGAGTCTGTACGAACTCCGCTTGCAGGGTAATCAGATTGGACAGAAACTGCCGCAGCTGTTTCACGCCGGGTAGCGCCATCGGCTTCTGTTGCCAATGAAGGCTGAGCGAATCCACTCAGCAGGAGCATCAGCAGCAGGCTAAAAAATCGGGTCATCTCAATCCTCCACGGGTGGCGGCGCGATCACTTCGCGACTGCCGTTGGTCTCGGCTGGGCTGATGATACCGATGCGCTCCATCTCTTCGATCATTCGCGCCGCCCGGTTATAGCCGATCTTCAGGCGCCGTTGCACCCCGGAGATGGAGGCGCGGCGGGTCTCGGTGACGATCTTCACCGCCTCGTCGAAGAGTGGATCAGAACTCTCGACATCGCCATTACCCTCAGCCGGGAAGCCAGGTACCGATTCGGTCGGCTCCTGCAGGATCTCCTCCAAATATTCGGGGGCACCGTTCGCCTTCAGATGATCGACCACCCGATGCACCTCATTGTCATCCACAAACGCGCCATGCATGCGCTGCGGAATGTTGCTGCCGGGGCCCATATAGAGCATGTCACCATAACCCAGTAAATGTTCCGCCCCCATCTGGTCGAGGATGCTGCGCGAATCGATCCGTGAGGAGACCTGAAACGCTACCCGGGTCGGGATGTTGGCCTTGA
>AASF01001982.1 GCA_000168735.1 Candidatus Endoriftia persephone str. Hot96_1+Hot96_2
ATTAGCGGCCGCGAATCGTCCTTGATCCGCTCGGTGGACCGCTGGGTGGTCAACAGCTTCTTCGATTGGTACGAGAAGTATGCCGAAAGAGTCGACAGGGTGGGGCTGTTCAGCGTCAATCTGTCTGGACAATCACTCTCCGATGCCAACTTCATGGGGTTTGTCAAAGATCGCCTGATGGCGGCTTCATGCCCGCTTGACCGAATCGGGTTCGAGATCACCGAGACGGCGCTGGTGAAAGACATCGAAGCGGCCAATCGGGTCATCGATGAAATTAAACAGACAGGCTGCAAGTTCCTGCTGGATGACTTTGGCTCGGGTTACTCCTCTTTCTCCTATCTGAAAGAGCTGAAGGTCGACTATGTCAAGATCGACGGGGTGTTTGTGAAGGATCTGCTGGATGATGAGTCGAGACCGGGCCGATGGTCAAGGGGATCACCGAGATTGCGCAGATGATGGGCAAGAAGGTGATTGCGGAATATGTGGAGAGCGAAGCGCTTTTAAAAAAATGATCGCGTTGCAGAATCTACAGGTTGATTTTGCCCCAGGGCTATGCAGTTGGTCGTCCAGCACCGTTGAATTCGCTGATCGAGCTGGGATACTGAGGCTCGCCAATGGCAACTTATCCTGCTGGGGAAATCCTGCTAAGCATCGCTTGGTTGGCAGATTTCAGACGAGGGTTGTCGAGGCGCTTGGCAGTTATGCTAGACTATTGGTCCCTTAATGTGTCGATAGAAGAGTTGTATGGCTGAATCAGAAGCTAAGCAGGATACAGCGACCAGTCCGCAGCAGCAGGCGGGCAGTGAGGTGGTCGCCGGACCGGATCCCCGCTAACTCGATGGATCGTCTCTCGATGGCCTTTGAGACCAGCGCTCGCCGCTGGGGAGCGTGATCGTCTATCCATCACTGTTCGCCTTCATTCTGCTGGCCGCCTACGGCTTCTATCTGATCTTCAGTCTGGCCAAGGATGTGCATTTTCTGGCGCTCAGTGTCGATTCCAACATGAGTATCATTGCCAGCAATGTGCAGTCGATGAGTGACAGTGTCGGACAATTATCGGCCAATGTACGCACTATGACGGTGAGTATCGACTCGATGGCTGAGGACGTCCGCACCCTGGAGCCGATACTGACCAGCATGGACTCGATGGATGAGTCGATGAAGTCAATGACATCGAGCACCTACAACATGCAGCGTGACATGCGCTCGATGAACTACAGCATCAACGATGCCGCCCGGCCCATGACCTTCTGGAACTCCTTCATGCCCTGGTGAATGGTTGTCTGTAATGCGCAGAAGAGCCCCGCTTCCGAAAGGATCGCGGGGTTTTTTGTTAGGGAACCTCTGAATAAGTCATGGACCTACATCGTGCTGCCAAAATACGCTGCTTTTTCGTTGTAAACCTTCGCAATAGCTGACGACCCTCTACAGGGATGTAGGAGAGGTGCGTGAGCAGGGAGTGGTAGCTTTACGTGCGATTTGGCGCCTCCAATCAGCGCATTTTCATCAGCAATCTGTACGGCTAAGATTTATTCAGAGGCGTCCTTAGTGGGAGGAGAAGTCGTAGTTGATTGACTGATCAGGTTCCTGCAGGAAGTAGCCGCGGATGTAGTTGACACCGATCGACCAGAGCACCGCCAGGCTGTTGGCATCCTCCACTCCGGTGGCTACGGTCTTGATATCAAACTGGCTGGCCAAGCTTGTTGACCTCGTTGAGCGAATCCTGTTTTTTCTGGTCGCTGGCGATGTTATGAACAAACATCGGATCGAACTGGATATAGTTGACGGGCAGGTTGCGCAGTAGCATCTCCGGTTTTGGCGCCAGGACCAAAGTGGTCAATGGAGAGTTGGCACTTGATCTTCTGCAACCCCTCACTCAGTTTCTGCACCTGGGCGAGATGGGCGCGGGCCTCCTCGTCTTTAATCTGAAACACCACCCAAGGGCCTTTCGCCTCGAATTCACGCAGACAGTCGCAGATCCACAGCAACAGGGTGTCGTCAGCGAGGGTGAACGCCGGAGATGTCGATGAAAAAGTTGATCTTGTGCCCCCTGGCGACGCTGTCGTGCCAGCTCTGCAATTTGCATTGGGTATCACCCAACGATCCACCTCCGGCAGTTTGCCCATCTCCTCAGCCTGTTTCAGGAAGTAGTTGGGCTGGATCTCCTCGCCATTCTGGTCCAGCAGGCGGATCAGTACCCGCATAGTTCTCGCGGGTGTCGCCCTGTAGGCTGACGATGGGCTGATAGACCAGGCGGAACTGATCGTTGCTCAGGGCATATTCGATCAGGTGACTGAGGTCTGCCTCGTTACCGTTCAGGTCATC
>AASF01001981.1 GCA_000168735.1 Candidatus Endoriftia persephone str. Hot96_1+Hot96_2
CTTGATCCCGATGTCATCATGATCGGTGAGATGCGTGATCAGGAGACCGCAGCCATCGCTATACAGTCGGCTCTGACTGGTCACCTGGTGCTTTCTACACTGCACACCAATGATGCGGCTGGCAGCATCACGCGTTTGCTCGATATGGGGGTGGATGACTTTTTGCTGAAATCGACGCTGACGGCGGTATTGGCCCAGCGATTGGTGCGTCGCTTGTGTGATGCGTGCAAGCAGCCCTATCGGGTTGGCGAGGAGCTGGCCCAGCGCTTGCGCCTGTCGGCGAGCGTTGAGATGGAGACGGCGCAGTTCTACACCGCCCACGGCTGTGAGCAGTGTCGCGGTACAGGTTATATCGGGCGGGCGGCGATCGTGGAGATCATCCTGCTCGACGATAAGATCAGGGATCTGATCATGGCGCGCGCCGATTCACTCAGCATCGCACGTCAGGCACGCTCGGCTAACATGCTCACACTGTATGAGGATGGTATGGCAAAGGCGGCAAAGGGTGTGACCACGATCGAAGAGATATTGCGGGTAACGCGGCTGGACTGATATGCCGAACTACTTTTTCAAGGGCGCATCACTGGACGGGGAGGTTACGGAGTGGGACGACGGAGGGTGCGAGCCGAGAGGCTGGTGGGTCAAGATGATCCAGGCGCAGGGGCGGGTGCCGATTCAGGTCGAACTGAGCCAATGGCTTTGAGTGCCAGCTCCAAGGCTTTGAAGCCTGTTGGGCTGTTTAGGCGCAACAAAGACCAACTGCTGCTGTTTACCCGTGAACTATCGACGCTGCTCAAGGCGGGCTTGTCGCTCGATCGCTCGCTCGCGTTACTGATCTCGGTAAATAGTGATCCGGCATTTTCTCAGGTGCTGTCGGCACTGCAGGAAAAGATCAAGGGGGGGGACTCCTTTGCCGATGCCCTGGCAGCGCAACAGGGGATCTTCCCAGATATCTACATCAGCCTGGGCGAGGGCGGGTGAGCTGGGTGGTACCCTCGAATCGGTCATGGCCCGTTTGGCGGATCATCTGGAACGCAGTAGCGAACTGAAGGGCTCGTTGAAGTCCGCCATGATCTACCCGATCATCCTGGTGATAGTCGCTATCGTGTCGATCATCATCCTTCTTACCTATGTCATTCCACAGTTCAAGGAGCTGTTTGAGGGGATGGGGGCCGCACTGCCGCTCTCACACTGCCATCGTGTTGCAGGCAGGGGATCTGCTAAAGGCCTATGGTTGGATCTTTGTTCTCGCTGATTGTCCCTGTCTTGTGTCTGTGGATCTCGCTATCAGCTGCAGCGTCCAAAGGGACAGTACCGCTGGCATCGGCGCGTCCTCTCAGCTGCCGTTACTGGGGGAACTGATTACCAAGATGGAGGTCGCTGTCTTCTCCCGTACCTTGGGCACTTTGCTGCAGAATGGTATCCCGATGGTGAAGGCAATGGGGATTGTGCGTGAGACATTACAGAATCGGGTGATCGCCGACAGCATGGATGGGGTGATCAACGGGCTCAAAGAGGGGGCGCGATTGACCACGCAGCTGAAGAAGGCGGGGTGCTTTCCAGACTTTTCGGTGCAGATGATCGGTGTGGGTGAAGAATCCGGAGAGCTGGAGCAGATGCTGCTGCATATAGCGGAGATATACGATAAAGAGGTGAACCGTTCGATTAAGCAGTCGTTGGCGATCCTGGAGCCAATGCTGATTCTGTTCCTGGGTGTGATCGTTGCTGGGGTGATCATGTCCATTCTGGTGGCGATCATGGGTATTAATCAACTGGTTATCTGAAGGATAGAGGTGATGAAAAGACGTTTTGAGCGGGGCTCGTTCGATTGATTCCACGGGGGTTTACACTCATCGAGCTGCTGGTGGTGTTGGTGATTCTGGGGTTGCTGGCGGGGTTGGTTGGGCCACAGATGATGCGTTATCTTGGCGGGGCCAAATCCGACACGGCGAAGTTACAGATTGAGGAGTTTGGCGCAGGTCTTGACCTTTATCATTTAGAGGTGGGGCGTTATCCAAGTACGGCAGAGGGGTTACAGGCGCTGGTGGAGGCGCCCGGTGGTGTCGATGGCTGGCATGGCCCCTACCTGAAAAAGAAGCGCATCCCCAAAGACCCCTGGGGTAGGGACTACCACTACCAATTTCCTGGAGAGAATGGCCTCTACGACCTCTATTCGCTGGGTCAGGACAACACGGAAGGTGGTGCTGGAGAGGACCAGGATGTGGTGAGTTGGTGAGGCTGGGGGGATGTCTCGTACCGCGGGCGGGTTTCACGCTGTTGGAGCTGCTGCTGGTTCTGACTCTGCATGGCGATGATGGTGGCGTTGGTTCCACCGCTGTTGAGTCGAGCCTTGCCAGGTGTTTCCGCCAGGAGTCTGGTGAACGATGTGGTGCTGATGGTGAGAGAATCACGCAGGCGGGCTATCGTCTCCAAGCGGAAGCAGCAGATCTATTTCGACCGGCAGAGGCGAGCCCTGTTGAGCGAAGCCGGGCGTAATAGCTTGGATATCCCGGATGGGCTTGAGGCTCGAGTTCGATAAAGGAGATGGGTTGGATAAGGTGGTGCTCTTCAGCGCCTATCCAGATGGCACGGTTAGCGGGGGGCAGATAGTGATCTGGAGTGAACAGCATCGTTTCCTGTTGCGGGTGAACTGGATCAGTGGGGTTCTGGAGGTGGAGGAGCGTTCGGGTGAGATCCCCAATTAAGCGGGGGACTCAGAGGGGATTTACCCTGATTGAGGTGCTGGTTGCTTTCGCAATCCTTGCCATGTCGCTGACGGTGCTCTACCGCATCTTCTCCGGTGGTTTAAGTAATATTTCGATTGCGCAGCGCCATATTGGGAGCGCTGATGCTGGTGCAGGACTTGCTGGAAGGGACGGACCTGAACTGGCGGGAGCTGGAGGGGGTGGAGAGAGGCGAGAGCGTTGGTGGCTATCGCTGGAATCGCTCGGTGACGCCTCTATGAAAGGAGCGAATGCCAGTGGCAGAACTCAGGAGGGTGGGCTCTATCAAATTAAGGTCACGGGTTTTCTTGGTTCGTTGCTGGGTCAAACAGCGTGAGTTGAATATGAGCAGCCTCAGGCTTGATCCGCTAAAGCCACCATCGGTGAAGTGAGATGGATGGCGCATAGTGAATGACCGCCATAGACAACAGGGGTTTACCCTGCTGGAGATCTTGGTTGCCGTGGCTCTGCTGTCGCTGCTGATGACCGCAGCCTTCAGTTCGGTCCACTACGCAAGCAGGAGCTGGGAAGCAGGGATCCGGCGCGTGGGGTCAGGTGATGCCGGTCGTGCTGCGGAGCGCCTGCTGGCAAAGATGATTCGGCAGCTGCGGATGGGGCGTTATAGCGACGGGGGAAAAGAGCATCTCTTGTTTGACGGTGAGGCAAATCAGCTCGCCTTTATCCGCGCCCGGCGCCTGAGTATGATGAGCGATTCGCAGACTATGAGTACCTGTTGAGATTCACCTCCGTGGATGGTGGGGGGGAACTGGTGCTCTTCTACCTTCCGCGGCTGCCGGGTGATCATCCTTTAAGGATTGATGAGGAGGCCCCCAGTCAAGTGTTGTTGCACGGACTGAGCGAGTTTCGTATCGCTTATTACGGGCAACATCGGACAACAGATCTAGGCTGGGTTGAGCAGTGGCGTCAGGAGGAGCCAGCTTATCCCCAGCTAATCAGTTTTAGCTTTAGCATTGAGGATGGGGCGCCAGTGCGAGAGAAGATTATTCGGGTCAGATCAGATCTGCAGGCCACAGTGAGTATCAAGCCGAGATCGCGTTCGAGGCGCAGGGGCCGATAGTCGCGTTGTGTGGGAAGAGAGGTATGAAGTAAAAATGCCACAGGGGCTGGCAAGGGTGAACGGGGTATTGCGTTGCTCTTGGTGTTGTGGCTGATTGTCCTGCTCAGTGTGATTGGGGGCAGCCACGCCCAGAAACGGTAGAATGGAGCTGAATCTGGCCGCCAATCAACGAGAGGCACTGGCAGGGCCCGATTACATGCAGAGGGCAGGTCTGTATATGGCGATCGATGATCTGCTTGTGTCATCCAGAGAGAGCGGTTTTCAATTGCGGGGTGTGGAGAATCAGGTTGAGTTTGAGGGAACACGGCTCACTGTTTCGATCATCAATGCGACTGGACTTATCGATATCAACCAGGCCACGCCCTCGACCCTGGAAGCGCTGATTGTCTCGACAGGTATGAAGGAGGAGCAGGCCCGTTCTCTCGTTGATGCCATCCTCGATTGGGCGAGATGCTGACGACCTGATTCGGTTACAGGGGGCGGAGGCCAGGCAGTATGCAACAGCCGGGCTGGCCTATCGTCCTGCCAACGCCCGCTTCAAGAGTGTGCAGGAACTGAAGATGGTACTGGGGATGACGGCAGAGACCTACCGTGCAATCGTACCCTTCATCACCGTGCATTCAAAAGGTGGGGCCCTCGACAGCGCACAAGCCCCGGCTGCGTTGTTGCGCCAGCTGGAGCAGCAAGAGGCGGCTGTGATGCGGGGTTCGGCTGGCCGGCAGATAGACAGGCCACAGGTGCCAGGCTCGCTCCCCCGGCAGTTGCCGGCATACCCGATCTACCATCTTGATGTGCGGGCAGTGACGGGGCAGGGTGGCCGCTCTCATATCAGGGCGGTCGTTGATATCAGCGGCAATCTGCAACGGCGTTACCGCATCCTTGCCTGGCGGGAGCTGGCGGGAGACCAAGAGGTGAAGGATGGCTGAACAGAGTGCTATGTCGTTCGCCCGGATGCAGGATCTAGCCGCTCAATTTTGGCACTGGTGGATTGCTGAACTGACCGGAATGATGCCAGAGTTTGTTAAGCGAA
>AASF01001980.1 GCA_000168735.1 Candidatus Endoriftia persephone str. Hot96_1+Hot96_2
GATCAGGCTGCCAAGCATGCGGCTGGCGCCGATCAGCGGGCTCAGGTCGGGCTGCTTGTGTTCGTTGATCGGAGTAGGAACCGTAACGATGTAGACGTTGCAGTCCTTTAGATCGTCCGGATTACTGCTGTAGCTGAGTTGAGGGCAGGCCTTGAGCTCTTCGGGTTCTACTTCCAGGGAGCTGTCGCGGCCCTGTTTCAGTTCCTCTACCCGAGCTTCGTTAATATCGAGGCCGATGGTTGGATACTGTTTGCCAAATTCGACGGCCAGAGGCAGACCGACGTAGCCCAGTCCAAGTACACCGATTCGTGTGTTCCTGAGGTCGAACATGCTGAGTCCTTGTTTATAACTTGTTGTAATTTAAGAGAATAACTAGATAGAGGGTTCTGCAGTAAGGGTGCAAAAAACCTTACGAATAGTAGCGTGTGGCTAATTCAAAGGCGAGATTTTTTCTTGAAGGTGAGATGTCGTTCCGAAAAATCTCTGGAGTCGAATCCAGCCGCCTTCAGCAGTGGCAGAGCCTGCTTTGCTGCGTGCTCATCTGCAATCACCACCACCACGCGAAATCGTAGTGCCGGGGTGCGGGAACCAGTCGAAGTGGAGCGCCGGAAAACGGGCGGTGAGATGGGCCAGCATGGCCTCCGCCCGGTAGGGTCGGCTGAACTCGACCAGGAGCAGTTTCTGTTCACTTGCGAAGTCGGTCTGGCGCTGGCTAGTGGCGGTGGCAGCATAGCGGCCAAGCAGGCTCTGTAGATGACGGTAGATATAGCGGCTGTACCAGTCGGCGCCATCGGGGATCGGTGCATCCCCTTTGGTGATGCGGCTGGGACCATAATTGTAGGCCGCCAGCGCACGGTGTAGATCGCCATCGTAGCGCTGTAGCAACTCCTTCAGATAGCGTCCGCCCGCCCGCCACGTTACGACAGGGCTGATAGAGATCGGCGAGCCGATAGATGCCCAGATGATTGGCGGTCCCAGGCCACTGGATCTGCATCAGACCATAGGGCATTGGCTTTGGAGATGGCATTGGCGTCGAAGTCGCTCTCGCCCCGGGCCACGGCCAACAGCAACAGCGTGGGCAGCTGCTGGGCTGCCGCAGCCCCCGCTGGAAGCAGTGCAGATAGGGGGGAGCCTAGCTGAGATGGGCAGGCTGAATGCTCCCTGCTGTTCAAGATACGCCCTGCCAACGTTGCTGCATCTCGCTGGATCGAGCGGATGAGGATCCAGGTGCTGCATAAAGCAGTGCCGGTATTAGCAGCAATGCCGAGGGTGGCGGCGCCTCGGCCTCAGGAAGGCCATCTATGGCGTTCCCTGTTCGATGGGAAGGCCGCTGGCACTGCTGATCAGCGCGAGTCCGACGCGCCGGTCTGGTTCGCCACGGTAGGCAAACTGGGCCTGGTATCTGCCCCGCTGCCGCTCTGTTCCACGTGGACTTCACGGCCACTGAGCCGGGCGATGCGGCTGGCAAATCCAAGCGCCGAGAAAGCTCGCTGCGTGAAAGGTTTCCAGAACGGTTGCCAGGCCAGTGGCTGCTGTTCCGGCGAACTCACCTCTGACGGGGAGAGGGTTTGCCGGTTGATGTTTCGTCGATTTGGCTTGGGCGATGGGCTGGCTTGCTGCCCTGGCTAGTCTCTGCTGGTGCTGGAGTAGGCCGCTTATCGTGTTGTACCGCCTCGCTTATCTGCCCAAGAGTTGCGTCAACCTTGCTTGTGCAGTCCGGTCAGTTGAGGTGGATCGAACAGGCTTAAAAGCAGTAGTGCAGCGATGCTGCTGCCGGTGATAAATCCCAATATCCTGAACATCTCATCCTCCCGGCGGGTTATCTTGTGTGCTTGGGCGCCAGTGGGCGGGCTGATGGAGCGGCTCGCCGATCTCCAGGGCGCGCCAGCTGATCGTCTGTGGCTGCTGATCGACGATCTGTTCTAGCGCTTCCAGCCAGAGCCGTTGCTGCTCTCGGGAGATGGCAGGCTGCTCATCCTGGTCACAGGGATCGGCCAGCTGGGCGAGATGGCGTGACAGGCGAGTGGCCGGCTCCCCCCGTTTGGCGAGCAGCAGGATGTAACGTTCCG
>AASF01001979.1 GCA_000168735.1 Candidatus Endoriftia persephone str. Hot96_1+Hot96_2
GAATTAGCGGCCGGAATCGCCCTGATCCTCTCTGTGGAGTTGCCTGCTGAGCGGGTCGAGGAAGAGGTAAGCAGACGCCTGGAAGAGATCGGTCGCACTGGCCGCATGGGATGGTTTTCGTCCTGGCAAGGGTGCCGATGCGGATGCTGCGCCGTCAGTATGGTTCTCAGGTGTTGCAGGAGGTCTACGGCTCGCTGGTGGAGTCGAGTTATCAGGATGCGCTGCAGCAGCAGAACCTCAATCCTGTTGGTCCGCCGAAGATTGAGCCCAAACAGAGCGATGATGAGAGTGTCTTCGCCTATACCGCGACACTGGAGGTGATGCCGGAGATCGAGCTGGCAAAGATCGAGGGCAAGATTACCCGCCCGGTGGCCCAGGTGGTCGACCAGGACGTAGAGGATATGATCGAGAAGCTGCGTGGGCAGCGCATCAGCTGGAATCCGGTGGAGCGCGCCGCGGCAGAGCAGGATCAGGTCAAGATCAACTTTAAGGGCATTATGGATGGTGAGGCCTTCGATGGTGGCAGCGCCAATGATGTGCCGCTGGTGCTGGGTTCCAACAGCATGATCGACGGTTTTGAATCCGGCCTGATCGGCGCCCTGGCCGGTGAGAGCCGCACCCTGGAACTCAAATTCCCTGAAGACTACCGGGTGGAAAAGCTGGCGGGTAAGCCTGTAACCTTTGAGGTGGACGTGATCGAAGTGGCTGAGGCGGTACTGCCTGAGCTCGATGATGCGTTCGCCCAAAGAGTTCGGTTCCGACGAGGGTGTGGAGAAGCCTGAAGAGCGATATCCGCGAGAATATGGAGAACGAGCTGAAACCAGCGAATCAAGGCGCGTCTCAAAGGGCCAGGCGATGGACCTGCTGATCGAATGTAATGAGCTGCACGTGCCGACGGCGCTGGTGGACGAGGAGATCGACGCGCTGCGTAATCAGACTCGCAGTCGCCTGCCTGCCGGTTCCTCCTCCATGGAGCTGCCACGCGACATGTTTGAGTCTCAGGCCAAGCGCCGGGTCGGGCTAGGACTGCTGATCGCGGAAGTGATCAAGAAGAACTCGATTAAACTGGATGATGAGCGGGTTCGTCAGACCATCGAGGAGTTCGCCGCCAGCTATGAGCAGCCTGAGGAAGTGATCAAGCACTACTACGCGAATCAGGAGCAGCTTGCCGCAGTACAGAATGTGGTGCTGGAAGATCAGGTGGTCGACTGGGTCATGGAGCAGGCTGATGTTGTCGATGAGCCGACAAATTTTGCGGAGCTGACCGCGGAAAGCTGATCCGCCGAGCTGGCAACAGGCCAGGTTTTGGGGCGGGAGGATTGTGCTGAAGCCTGGTCTTTGGGATGGCACCAGCATCCCCTGCCGAGCATAGGGTAATGGGCCTGTCGGCCCTAAGGATTTCGAAGAGATGACCGATATACAAAACATGGGTGGAGTGGATACACAGAATCTGGGTTTGGTGCCGATCGTCATTGAACAGACGGCGCGAGGCGAGCGATCCTTCGATATTCTATTCGCGCTTGCTGAAGGAGAGGGTGATCTTCCTGGTGGGTCCGGTGGAAGATAACATGGCCAACCTGGTGGTGGCGCAGCTGCTGTTTCTTGAAATCCGAGAAATCCGGACAAGGGATGTTCACCTCTATATCAATTCCCCGGGGCGGTCCGGTTACAGCAGGCATGTCAATCTACGACACCATGCAGTTTATCCGTCCGGACGTCAGTACTATGTGCATTGGCCAGGCTGCCAGTATGGGTGCGTTGCTGTTGACGGGGGGGGCGCCTGGCAAGCGTTATTGCCTGCCCAACTCACGCATGATGATCCATCAGCCGTTGGGTGGTGTTCAGGGGCAGGCGTCGGACATCGAGATCCACGCAAAAGAGATTCTGTTGCTGCGCGAGAGACTTAACGAGATCTTGGCTCACCATACCGGGCAGTCGCTGAAGCAGATTGCAGCGGATACGGAACGTGATAATTTTTTGGGTGGTGAAGATGCTGTTGCCTACGGCCTGATCGATCAGGTGTTGGCGCAGCGCAGCCTGGCGGCGGGCGAATAGAGGGTGTGGCTTCCTCAGTTACTCCGAATTTGTCTGGATGAGTCAGTTTGTGGCGTGCTACCTTGCCATCAGGTTTGGGTTCGATATGATTAGGCATGCTCGGGAGAACGGGATGCGGACCAGTAAACTCTCGCAGGAGATTGTATAGATGAGCGGCGACAAGAACGGTAAGAACGACGACGGTAAACTGCTTTACTGTTCATTTTGCGGCAAAAGCCAGCATGAAGTGCGGAAGCTGATTGCTGGTCCATCAGTTTTCATCTGCGACGAGTGTGTCGAACTTTGCAACGACATCATCCGTGAAGAGATGCATGAGTCTGGCGAGAAATCCTCAGATAGCCTGCCCCGTCCTCACGAGATCAATAAAACCCTTGATCAATACGTCATCGGCCAGCAGCGCGCAAAAAAGGTGCTCTCGGTGGCGGTCTACAATCATTACAAGCGTCTGGAGAGCCTCGGCAAAGAGAGCGATATCGAACTTGCCAAATCGAATATCCTGCTGATCGGCCCCACCGGATCAGGTAAAACTCTGCTGGCGGAGACGCTGGCGCGCCTCCTTGATGTACCCTTCACCATCGCGGACGCGACCACTCTGACAGAAGCAGGCTATGTGGGCGAGGATGTTGAGAATATCATCCAGAAGCTGTTGCAGAAGTGCGATTATGATGTAGAGAAGGCGCAGACCGGCATCGTCTACATTGATGAGATCGATAAGATCTCCCGCAAGTCTGACAATCCTTCCATCACCCGGGACGTCTCTGGCGAGGGTGTGCAGCAGGCGCTGCTGAAGCTGATCGAGGGTACAGTCGCCTCGGTGCCGCCCCAGGGCGGGCGCAAGCATCCGCAGCAGGAGTTCGCCCTTGATCACGCTGACGCCCTTGACGATCTCATTGGCCGGGATCTCACGCTGCACGCCGAAGGCATCCTTCATCGACTCCGCCATCTTCTTGAAACGCACGGCATCAATGGTTGCGAACGACAACAACAACACAAAAAAGCACATCAGCAACGACATCAGGTCAGCAAAGGTGGCCAACCAGGCAGGCAGGCCGGCTTCACATTTCGGGCATTCTTCAGCCATCTGTATACTCCCCTGCCCTACTTGTCACCAGAGGGACGTTTGCTGGAAGGCAGGTAGGTGCTTAGTAATTGCTCCAACACCCGCGGGTTCATACCCTCCTGGATCCCGGAGATGGTCTCGATGA
>AASF01001978.1 GCA_000168735.1 Candidatus Endoriftia persephone str. Hot96_1+Hot96_2
CCTTGATCATTATCATCGTGGTTTTTGCCCCCCTGTTCACGCTGGAAGGTGTCGAGGGCAAGGTGTTTCAGCCGATGGCCATCTCCATCGTGCTGGCCATGCTAACCTCCCTCGCGGTAGCGCTGGTGGTGATGCCCGCACTCGCCACCTATGCCTTCCGCCGGGCCGTCAAACATCGCAACAGCCCGGTCTTCCTGCCACTGGAGTGTGTTCTACCGGCACTCTCTTCGCTTCGCCCTTAAAGTGAAATGGCTGGTGGTGCTTGATGGCCTTGTGGGATGTTCGCTGGTGTGCCATGATGCTGGTGCCAAAGCTGGGCACCGAGTTCGTACCGGAACTGGAAGAGGGCACCATCAACATCCGGGTGACCCTGGCCCCTTCCGCCAGCCTGGAAACCGCGTTGGAGGTGGCCAACCGACTCGAAAAACGCCTCATGAACTTCCCGGAGGTGACCTACGCCTCCAGCCGGGTGGGCCGTCCCGAACTGGGCGGCGACCCGGAACCGGTCTCCAATGTGGAGATCTACGTAGGCTTGAAGCCGGTCGAGGAGTGGACCAGCGCCAGGGACCGTTTCGGCCTGCAGAAGCGGTTCGAGGCAGCCCTCTCGGTGCATCCGGGACTGCTCTTCAGCTTCTCCCAGCCCATCGCCACCCGCGTGGACGAACTGCTCTCGGGCGTCAAGGCGCAGCTGGCGATCAAACTGTTCGGTCCGGACCTCAACGTACTCGCTGAAAAAGGCAAGGCCATCGAGGCGCTAGCCCGTGGGGTCGATGGTACCCGCGGCGTAGAGATGGAACAGATCGCCGGCGAGGCCCAGCTGACCATTCGTCCCCGGCGGGATCTGTTGGCCCGCTACGGTATCCCGGTTTCACAGGTCATGGACCTGGTCGCCGACGGCATTGGCGGCACCGAGGCCGGCCAGGTGATCCAGGGTAATGAACGCTACGACATCACCGTGCGTCTGGCGAAGGCCTGGCGCAAGGATACGGAGACACTGAAACAGCTGGTATTGCAGGCCCCCGGTGGCGCCTGGGTGCGCCTGGGCGAAGTGGCCGATGTGGTGATCGAGTCCGGCCCACCGCAGATCCGCCGCGATGATGTGCAGCGCCGGGTGGTGATCCAAGCCAATGTGGAGGGCCGTGACATGGGGGGGCTGCTGACGGAGCTACGCCAACGCATCGCTGAGGAGATCGACCTGCCGGCCGGTTACTCGGTGGTCTTTGGCGGGCAGTTCGAGAACCAGCAGCGGGCACAACAGCGGCTGATGATCGTGGTGCCGCTCTCTCTCGGCCTGATCTTCCTGCTGCTCTACTTCGCCTTTCATTCCGTGGGCCAGGCGTTGCTGATCATGCTCAACGTGCCGTTGGCGTTGATCGGCGGTATCGCCGCTCTCTACTGGACCGGCCAGTATCTCTCGGTACCCGGCTCTATTGGTTTCATCGCCCTGTTTGGTGTGGCGGTGCTCAATGGCGTGGTGATGGTCAACGCCATCAACCAGAACGTCGAAGCCGGGGTGCCGGCCGCCGATGCGGTCTTCCGTGGCGCCCTCTCCCGTCTACGCCCAGTACTGATGACCGCCGCCATTGCGGCACTGGGGCTGATCCCGATGCTGATCTCCACCGGCGTCGGTTCCGACGGTGCAGCGCCCGCTGGCGACCGTAGTGGTCGGAGGGCTGGCATCGAGCCACCCTGTTGACCCTGTTCGTCCTGCCCACCCTCTACCGGGTGTTTTCAAAGGGGATTCAGTCCAATGCTTCTCAGTAATTATTCAGCCCATTCAGCCAGGGGAGGAACATGGTGAGTCGCTCAGTCGAGCCCGAGTGCGCCGGCTGATGAAGCAACAGGCCCTGGAGGCCTGGAGCCAGCGAAAATTGCAAGGCGACCACCCACTCGAATCACGGTCTTCCTTGTGGCGCCGCGCCATTTGAACCTAGAGTTCCAGGTAGAGGCACCAGATGGAGTATGCGCCGGTGACATCACATACATCCGCACCAAGGAACCTCTAATTAAGTCTGGACGAAGCCGATTGTGATTCAGAATATCCAGATTCAAGGCGAAAATCGCACGTAAAGCTACCGCTTCCTGCTCACGCTCCTCCACCTACAGGGATGTAGGGGATAGCTGGCTCTTGCGAACGTACCGCATGGATGCAGGAGGTAGAGTAACGCATGGAGCCGTTGCCGAGATTTGCCACGCAGAAGCCTGGATATTCTGGGCACTAAGATACGCGTTCATGACGTGATCAGAGGTTCCCTAACCCACCACCAGTGATACCGAGCCAGGAAAGCCACAAAGCGGGAGATATTTGAATATATTGAGGTATTTTATAATGCCAGGGGCGCCCCTCAACTATCGGCCACCAAACGCCCTTAGGCTATGAGCAAGCCGAAAAATTGTGTGATTATTTGTCCGGAAAAATCTTGCCACATCATAAGCTTGCCAGTTCTTATTTCAGGCCGCGAAGAATATAGTGGGTCAGGTACCAACCCCGTACTACTTTTCAATTCCGTAACGTTTCATCTTCTCCCATAGGTTTTTACGTGAGATGCCGACGAGAACCCGCAGCCTGGTTTATTTTGCCATGATTTTCGGCTAATGCCTTGTTGATTGCCTTACGCTCTGCTTCTTCAATCGATTGCCTCAGCGTCGTCGTGCTGATCTCGTGGGTGTTGCTATCCAGGGTCAGCAGGTCTCTGGCGCCCGATCCAAGGCAGCGTCACACAAGGCGATAGCCCCGTTCAATAATATTCTTAAGCTCCACGGGACCATTTCCTGGAAATGACATGGCTTGAAGCTGTAACTCAGCTTCTTTTGACAACCCTTTGATAGAGCTTCCGGATTTTTTTACCAAATTCACTTGCGAACAGTCTTGGCGAGATAGACGATGTCTTCCGGACGCTCCCGCAACGGCAGGAATATTCCACATTGAATTGACATTAAGGCGCCCAATAGAGATCAGAGCTAAAAATCATTGTTCTTAATGGACTCATCCAGGTTTACTTGGGTTGCGGCAATAACCCTGACATCCAGAGTGACCGATTCC
>AASF01001977.1 GCA_000168735.1 Candidatus Endoriftia persephone str. Hot96_1+Hot96_2
TTAAACGAATTCGCCCTTGATCAGTTGGGTCGGAAGGGTATGTATCGACATGATGGATGACAGCAAACAGCTCCCCTGGACAGAACTCGGATCGATAATCCGCCATTCTGCCACGGGGAGCCGTCCTGGTAATCTAAAAAAGCAGTTTAGCTGCCGGGGATCTCAAGCACCTGACCGATCTGGATGCGGTCACCCTCGATCGCATTATAGTTGCGCAGCCGGCTCAGGCTGACCTGATATCGGCGGGCGATCTTGGTCAGAGTGTCACCACGACCGATGATATGCCGGGTCGGCTCACGATTGTGATGCGCCGCCAGCCAGGTGCCGGGGCGGGGGCTGAAAACGGAAGTAATTGTCGATACCCGACGCCAAAGCCTTGGCCAGCCTGTTCTGGTGAGCGGCATCTTTCAGACGACCCTCCTCCTTCGGACTGGAGATAAACGCTGTCTCCACCAGAATCGACGGAATATCGGGTGACTTAAGCACCACAAAACCAGCCTGTTGCACCTTACGTTTATGCACTTTGCCAAGGTGCTTAAGGTTTTTCAGTACACGATCGGCTGCCTCTGAACTGGCCTGCAGTGTGCCGATCTGGGAGAGATCCAAAAGCACCGAAGCGAGCGTATCATCGCGGTCATCCAATGATACGCCACCAATCAGGTCGGCACTATTCTCTTTTTCCGCCAGCCAGCGCGCCGCTTCACTGGACGCCCCTTTGCGCGAGAGGGTATAGACTGACGCCCCGGTAACTTTGGAATCACGGAACGAGTCGGCGTGGATCGATATAAACAGGTCCGCCCGATGGTGACGCGCAATTCTTCAATGCGTTTGCGCAAAACCGAGATAGTTAGTTCTCCGTTGCGTACCAGTACGCCGCGCATCCCTTTCCGCCGATTAATCTGCTTGACCAGCTTGCGCCCCCATCGCTAACACCACATCTTTTTCATAGGTGCCGTGTTTGCCTCGCGCACCCGGATCCTCACCACCATGTCCGGCATCCACAGCGATTACCACATCCCGTTCCCCAGCATTCGCAAGAGCCTTGACCGGGATCGAGCGCTTCGCCGCCGACTTGCCTTTCTCATAGAGGTCAACCACCAGCCGGTGGCCATACTGGCGATTTGGCTTGAGCAGGAAACTCTTGGGTTTCACCGCCCCCTTCAGATCGAGCACCACCGCGAACATCCTGCTTGCCCCTGGTTGCGGAGCGCAGCCCCCGTGATAAAGCTATCGTTTTCAGGGGTGGGCAATTTGACGCCCAGTTTGGCGCTCTTGAGATCGAGCACCAGACGATGTGGTTTGTCCAGAGTAAACAGATTGTGTTGCAGCACCGAATCGGTATCAAACACCAGACGCACATGATCGGGGGCCGACCAGATGCGCAGACTCTTGATCACGCTCTGTCCGGCATGTAGCGACAGGCTCCATACGAGCATGGCTATGAACAGTAATACGGATTTATTCATCCCCAGCAGTCCTGCTTCACGACATTTAATCAAAAAATAGCACGCGGTCTCGTTTTTTCCAATCTTATCCAATGGATAGAGCAACTTCTTTCATTAATACTCGAGCCTCAGTCAACTCCATTAAACCTTTGGATAAGCATCCGACCCTTGGCGCTTTTTCCCTGTAGACGGATCCGCCTGCCTGCATCGCAATAGCTGAGTTCGATCAGCAGATCTGCTGGCGGCAGCACACCCCAGCCCCTTTTCCTGGCCACTCGACTAGCATCACTGCCCGCTCGTCCAGCAGATCCCGCAGCCCCAGATACTCCAACTCATCCGTCGCCGCGAGCCTGGTAGAGATCCAGGTGGTAGCAGACAACCTGCCCCAGCGGATAGGGTTCCAGCAGGGTGTAGGTTGGGCTCTTCACTGCCCCATGGTGGCCCATGGCACGTATAAAACCACGCGTCAGGGTGGTCTTTCCGCTACCCAGATCACCTTCTAGATAGATCACGCAAGGGGCTTCGCAGACCGCCGCAAGCTGCGCCCCAAAGGCCATCTGCTGCTGCTCGCTGGTGAGTTCAAGCTCCAACATCGGCGCTCTCCGGGTTCAACAACCGACGGATATGCGGCAACAGATCGCTAGCCAACATGCCCCTCTCACCCGCCTCTGCCGCTCGGTCTGCCGCTGCCGCATGCACACAGACGGCCGTCTCCGCCGCATCTTGAGCCGCCAGCCCCTGCGCCAACAGCGCCCCGAGCAGACCGCTGAGGATATCGCCGCTGC
>AASF01001976.1 GCA_000168735.1 Candidatus Endoriftia persephone str. Hot96_1+Hot96_2
CGGGCAACACCAGCCACCACCAGGGACCATCCAGGACCAGACGCCGCAGCATCGACTCCCAAGGCCAGACCTTCTGCGCCTCCAGCGAGAGTAAGATGAACCCTGAATACGAATCCGATGCAAACTCCCCAGCTGCGCCCGGACAATAGCGAGTACCCGGCCCAGAGCAACGCTGGCAACAGCAGTGCCAGATGATAAGGCAGCAGGCTCCCAGGACGCAGACCCCGATCCAACTGCAGACGCAGCAGCCCGAATAGGTAGAGCCAACCGGCAAAGTAGACGCCTTTCAGATGGTGGATGGCGAGCCAGCCGATGCACAGCCCCAACAGGATCAATCCGGCACGAGAGCGCTCCTGCAACGCGACAAAACCGAGCAACCAGCCCAGTAGAACGGCAAGATCGTAGCGGAATTCATAACCGTGGCTGAGGAAACCCCCATTGGCGAAGAGTAACAACACAGCGAACAGCGTAGTACGCCCCTTCAGACCCAATCGCCACACCAGCAGCAACAACACCAGAAGCAGCGACAACACCGCTGCCAGTCGCAGAGTGACAAACAGCCTTCCCGGATCCTCGATCAGGGTCGCCAGCCATCCCAACACAAGACTGAACGGCATATAGAAGAAGGGTTGGGCAGGAACCTCATTGAACGACAACCAGCCGGCGTGTAGGGGCAAGGCTCTCATCGAAGTTCAGACGCCGCGTCAGCGCGAACAGGAGGAAATTAACCAGCAGCAGCGCCGCCAGGACCAGCAATACCCCCAGCGCCCAGCTGCGTCGGGATTTGTATCGGGGTCGCCCTCTGCTTATCGCCCCACCCTCTTGTGCAGATGGCTAGCTGCGCTGACGCAACGCCTCATAGAGGGTAATGCCGGTGGCGACGGAGACATTCAGGCTCTCTACCGCACCGAGCATCGGCAACTTAATCAGGCTGTCGCACTGCTCGCGGGTGAGGCGGCGCCAGGCCCTTGCCCTCGCTGCCCATGACGATCGCCAACGGGCCTTTCAGGTCGGCCTGGTAGAGTTCTGACTCAGCCTCGCCGGCGGTGCCGATCAGCCAGACCCCCTGCTGCTGCAGCCATTTGAGAGTACGGGAGAGATTGGTGACCTGGATGAAGGGGACCAGTCTCGGCGGCACCGCTGGCAACCTTGCAGGCCACCGGGGTGAGCCCCACCGACTTATCCCCGCGGGCGCGATCACCGCCTGCACTCCAGCCGCATCAGCGGTACGCAGGCAGGCCCCTAGGTTGTGCGGATCCTGCACCCCGTCGAGACACCAGCAAGAATGGAGGCAGATCGGAGCCCGGCCAATAGCTTGCTTGAGAAAAGCCTCGGTCCATTACCGCCCGGGGCGCGAGTGTAGGCCGCCACCACCCTGGTGGTTGCCGCCCCTGGGCAAGCCGGTCGAGCTCTTCGCCCTCTACTTGGCGGGGCTTGAGCCCGGCCTGGCGGGCGAGATTCAACACCTCTTTGATACGGGCGTCGCGACGCCGCGACTCGAGCAGGATCTCGGTCACCGCATCGCCATGCTTGAGCGCGGTGCGCACCGCATGCAGGCCGATGATCAGTTGGGTTTCGGACATTGCCGCCGCTTACCCCTCTGTGCGTGGGCGCCTGCGGCGACGACGCTTCTTCTTCGCCGGCTTGGCCTCTTCCGCCGCCTGGTGGCTGCGACTCTGACTCAGCCGCCGGGAGCCGCCTTATCAGCGTCCTTACTTTTGCCGCGCTTGCGACTCTTTCGCTTCCTCTTCGGCGCGCCAGGCTTATCAGACCCACCCCGGGACTTCCAACACAAAATCGATCTTGCGGTCGTCCAGATTGACCGCGGACACCTGGATGCGCATCGGATCACCGAGCCGAATCACTGTGCCGGTACGCTCGCCGGTGAGGCGGTGGCCGATGGGGTCGAAGTGGTAGAAGTCGTTATCCAGGGCAGTGATATGCACCAGACCATCGATATGGACCTCCTTCAGCTCGACAAACACACCGAAGGAGTTGACCGAGGTGACTATACCGTCAAAGCACTCGCCCACCTTATCCTGCATATATTCGCATTTGAGCCAATCGTAGGCGTCACGGGTTGCCTCGTCGGCGCGCCGCTCGGTGGTCGAGCAGTGTTCGGCAATACCCTTCAACTCTGGCAGGGCGTAGTCAAACTCATCGACTTTGCCGCCCAGGGAAAGATGCTTCAGCGCCCGATGCACCAGCAGATCGGGATAGCGGCGGATCGGCGAGGTAAAATGAGTATAGGCGGGATAAGAGAGGCCGAAGTGACCGGCATTGTCGCAGGAGTAAATCGCCTGGGCCATGGAACGCAGCAGCACTGTCTGGATCAGGTGCGCATCCTCCCGACCACGTACGTTCTCCAGCAGGGTCGCGTAGTCCTTAGCGGTGGGTTTGCTGCCGCCGGGCAGGCTCAGCGCCAGCTCGCCGAGAAACTCGCGCAGGTCACTCAGCTTCTCCTCCGGCGGTACCTCGTGGACCCGATAGATCGCCGGCAGTTTCTTGCGCAGCAGCAACCGCGCCGCTGCCACATTGGCAGCCAGCATGCACTCCTCGATAATGCGGTGGGCGTCGTTGCGGATCACCGGCACGATGCGCTCCACCCGCTTCTGCGCGTTGAATTAAG
>AASF01001975.1 GCA_000168735.1 Candidatus Endoriftia persephone str. Hot96_1+Hot96_2
GATCAAGCTGTTACCCCCCGTAGCGCCAGCAAGGCAGTGCCATAGGCGGCTGCTGCTGCGCAGAGCGAAAAATTTCNNACCGGTACCCCCAGTTGCTGCTCGCGAAACGCCAGCCAGGGGTTGATTGGGCGGCACCACCACCGATCGAGAAGATCCGCTTTGGTGGAGAAGCCCCCAGGCGCCCTGCAGCAGCGCATTATTCCCTCCACCTCGATGCGGGTGATGCCCTCCAGAATCCCCTGAAAGAAGCGCAGATCCTGCTCAGGTCGAGGGCTGAGAAATGGGCTGGCTTCTCCGGGTCGTTGAGCGGAAACCGCTCGCCAGGCTGGAGCAGCGGATAGTAGTCGAGCCCGGTGGGCTGGGCGAAATTGAGCGCCTCGCTGAGCTGCCCCATCTGCTCCTGGCTGAAGTGGGCGGCACAGACCGCGCCGCCGCTGTTGGAGGCCCCGCCAACCAGCCAATGATCCCCCAGCCGGTGGCTGTAGACGCCATACTCTGGTGCAGAAACCGGCCGCTCGGAGAGGATCTTTAATACCAGGGTGCTGCCGAGTGAGGTTACCGCATCGCCGATCTCTGATGCACCTGCGGCCAGTGTCGCGGCATTGCTGTCGGTGGTGCCGCTGACCAGGCGGCAACAACCGGGGATGCCGGTGGCCTGAGCCGTATCATCGCTGAGTCGCCCGGCAATCTCGCCCGGCTGACGGACCTGCGGCAGGGCATCGAACGGTACATCTAACCGCTCCAGCCACTCCGGCCATTCCCTTGTCTGCGGATCAAAACCCAGCTTCAGGCAGTTGTTGGCGTCACTGATGCCAAATCGGCCGCAGAGCCGGCCAAGAATCCAGTCGGCCTGATGCAGGGCGAGGAAGGGCTGATCGCCGATCTTCCGCTGCAGATGCAGCAGTTTAGCGAGGCTTGATGAGGCGCTATGCACCGGGAATCGGAGGCCGGGGCGACAGCCGCAATCACGGGGAAGCTCCGCCCGGCTGCGGCTGTCGTTATACATCAGCGCAGGGGTGAGCGGCCGGCCCGCCGGATCGGCGAGCAGTACGGGTGGCGGAGGTGCCATCCACTGCGATGGAGCGGATGCTATGCTTATCGAGCCGCTCCACGCAGCACCAGCAAGAACCTTCAAGGCTAGCCTGCCACCAGAGTTCTGGATCCTGTTCGCTGGCGGCTGCAAAAGGGTGTAACGGGAGAGGACAGGTCCACCGCGGTCTCCGTCACCACCCGACGGCTGGCCATCGATGGCAATGCCCCGGCAGCCGGAGGTGCCAAGGTCGATGCCAATGTAGCAGGGGGCGTCGATCTCAGGGGAGCTGAACGGCAATCGGCGGCTCCCAGCCATCGGCCCTGTGCTCCGCAACCACCGTGCGTATAGACGCCGCCGCGCACGTTGAAGTCGGCGGTCAGACGCATAAAGCGCGGCCGGGTCGCTTTCACCAGATCCTCCAAAATGTGGTTGGTGACGGCTTCGTGGAAGGCCCCCTCATCACGAAACGACCAGACATACATCTTCAGCGATTTCCAGCTCCACGCAGAGCTGGTCGGCCACATATTCAAGGGTCAGCTCGGCAAAGTCAGGTTGACCGGTCTTGGGGCAGAGACAGGTGAATTCAGGCACCCCGGATGCGGATCGTGTAAGTCGCGCTCCGGTTGCGGATTCGTCGAAGGTTTCCAGCTGTTTGCTCGGTTGGCTCGGCATCTCGGTATTGTCGCCTCGGTTAAGAATCGGCGGAGATTATACGAAACTCCGGACCGGTGTCACAAGTAATGGCACAAATATCTATAAAAAACAGTTGGATATGAATAATGAATTGACAGCCTGGCAGGCTGTACAAGCCTGTATCAGCGGCTGGGATTAGTGTATCTTAGCCGCCCATGCGACTGGAGAAAATCAAACTCGCCGGGTTCAAATCATTTGTTGACCCGACTACCGTGCCGATGCCAAGCAACCTGGTGGGCATTGTCGGGCCCAATGGCTGCGGCAAATCCAATGTTATCGATGCGGTGCGCTGGGTGATGGGCGAAAGCTCCGCCAAGATGCTGCGCGGCGAATCGATGGCGGATGTGATCTTCAACGGCTCCAGCTCCCGCAAGCCAGTTGGCACCGCCACCATCGAATTGTTGTTCGACAATGCCGAGGGCCGCGCCGGCGGGCAGTATGCCCAATACAACCAGATCTCGGTGAAGCGCCAGGTCTCGCGGGACGGGCAGTCGAACTACTATCTCAACGGCACCCG
>AASF01001974.1 GCA_000168735.1 Candidatus Endoriftia persephone str. Hot96_1+Hot96_2
GATCCCGCTGAATCCGGCCTTCGAGCCCGGTGACGTGGGCCCCNCTAAAGGCCGGCGGCGCGCTGCCCTTATTCAAAATGACCTATAAAGGATAAGCAATCATGGCCATGAAGATTGGATATCCCAAAAGAGTGCCACGAAGTGGGAGCAGCGGGTTGCCGCCACCCCCGGAAACTGCCGAACGGCTCCGGAAACTGGGCTTCTCGGTGGCTATCGAAGCGGGCGCCGGAGCTGAAGCGAACTTCAGCGACGATGCCTACCGTGAGGCGGGTGTCGAAATCGTGGAGGACACCAAGACCCTGTGGGGCGAATCTGACATCGTGCTCAAGGTGCGCGCCCCGGAGATCGACCACCAAGCCTGCCGGGACGAAACTGAACTGTTGCGCGAGGGTGCCACCCTCATCAGCTTCATCTGGCCGGCACAGAACCCGGAACTGATGGAAAAGCTGAAGGCGCGCAAGGCGACAGTGCTGGCCATGGACAGCGTGCCCCGCATCTCCCGCGCCCAGAAGCTGGACGCCCTGAGCTCTATGGCCAACATCGCCGGCTACCGCGCCGTGGTGGAGGCCGCCAACAACTTCGGACGCTTCTTCACCGGCCAGATCACTGCCGCAGGCAAGGTACCACCGGCCAAGGTTTTGGTCATCGGTGCCGGCGTGGCCGGTCTAGCCGCCATCGGCGCGGCTGGCTCCATGGGCGCCATCGTGCGCGCCTTCGACACCCCGCCCCGAGGTTAAAGAGCAGGTGGAAAGCATGGGCGCCGAGTTCCTGATGCTGGACTTCGAAGAGGAGGAGGATGTGTCCCCGGGCACCAGGTTACGCCAAGACCATGAGCAAGGAGTTCATCGAGGCGGAGATGAAGCTATTCGCCGAGCAGGCGATGGATGTGGACATCATCATCACCACTGCCCTGATTCCCGGTAAACCGGCTCCCGAACTGATCACCGCTGGCATGGTGGAATCGATGCACGACGGCAGCGTGATCGTGGATCTGGCCGCCGAGCAAGGCGGTAACTGCGCCCTGACCGAACCGGGCAAGGTGACCGTGAAACACGGCGTCACCATTATCGGGTACACCGATCTGCCCAGCCGTTTGGCCGCTCAGTCCAGCCCAGCTCTATGCGCACCAATCTGCGTCACTTGCTGACCGATCTGACTCCGGAGAAGGATGGTGAGATCGTGGTGGATATGGATGACGACGTGATCCGCGGCACCACCGTGATCAAGGAGGGTGAGATCACCTGGCCGCCCCCGCCGATCCAGGTCTCTGCTGCCCCGGCCAAGCCGGCAACGGCCGCTGCCGCGCCTCCGGTGGAGAAGGAGAAAGAGAAGAAGAGCAGCCTGGGCGGCGCCATCGGTCTTGCCGTCGGCGGCCTACTGCTGGCGGGACTGGGCCAAGTAGCGCCCGCGGCTTTCCTGAGCCACTTTACCGTCTTCGTGCTGGCCTGCTTCGTGGGCTACATGGTGATCTGGAATGTGACTCCAGCCCTGCATACACCTCTCATGAGCGTGACCAACGCCATCAGCGGCATCATCGTCATCGGCGCCCTGGTGCAGGTATCCAGTTCGGATGCACTGGTATGGATATTGGGCGCGGTTGCCATTCTCATCGCGACCATCAACGTGTTCGGTGGGTTCTTCGTATCCCAACGGATGCTGCAGATGTTCCGCAAATAAAGGGGTTTGGAAATGACTGAAGGCGTTTTAACGACGGCCTATCTGGCCGCAAGCATCCTGTTCATCCTAGCCCTGAGTGGTTTGAGCAACCAGGAGACCGCCCGCCGCGGCAATATCTACGGCATCATCGGCATGCTGATCGCACTGACTGCCACCATCGCGGGCGCCCAGGTCACAAGTTACGGCGTCCTGGCGGTCTGCATGAGCATCGGTGCCGTCATCGGCATCATCGTGGCGGCACGGGTACAGATGACTGCCATGCCGGAACTGGTCGCCATCCTGCACAGTTTCGTCGGTCTGGCAGCGGTGCTGGTGGGATTCGCCAGCTACCTGGACCCCACCCTCCACTATACCGGGGTCGAGCGGACCATCCATGATGTGGAGATCTTTCTCCGGGGTGCTCATTGGTGCGGTGACCTTCACAGGTTCCGTTATCGCCTTTGGCAAATTGAGCGCGAAAATCACCAGCAAGCCACTGTATCTGCCGGCCCGCCACTGGCTCAACCTGGGTCTGGGACTACTCTGCGTCTGGCTGGGTGTCGAATTCGTGGGGGCGGAAACCGCCGCGGCCGGCACTATCCCCCTGGTGATCATGACCCTCATCGCCTTTGCCTTCGGGGTCCATATGGTGATGGCCATCGGTGGAGCGGACATGCCGGTGGTGATCTCGATGCTCAACAGCTATTCGGGCTGGGCGGCAGCGGCTACTGGCTTCATGCTGTCCAACGACCTGCTAATCGTCACTGGCGCACTGGTAGGCTCCAGCGGCGCCATCCTCTCCTACATCATGTGCCGCGCCATGAACCGGCAATTCCTCAGCGTCATCGCCGGCGGTTTCGGTGCGGCAGAAGGGACGGCTGCCACCAGCGGCGAAGTGCATCAGGGAGAGGTAGTGCCCGTCCTGGCAGACGAAACAGCGGAAATGCTCAAAAACGCGAAGAGTGTCGTCGTGGTGCCGGGGTATGGCATGGCTGTGGCCCAGGCCCAGCACGCTGTCTGTGAGATTACCAAGAAGCTGCGGGCCAAGGGTGTCAATGTGCGTTTTGCTATCCACCCGGTGGCGGGGCGTATGCCAGGCCATATGAACGTCCTGTTGGCCGAGGCAAAAGTGCCCTACGACATCGTCCTAGAGATGGATGAGATCAACGACGATCTGCCCGATACAGATGCGGTACTGGTCATAGGCGCCAACGACATCGTCAATCCCAGTGCGCAGGATGATCCGAGCAGCCCCATCGCCGGCATGCCGGTACTGGAAGTCTGGAAAGCGGGCACGACCGTTGTTATGAAGCGCAGCATGGCCACGGGCTACGCCGGGGTACAGAATCCTCTGTTCTTCAAGGACAACACGCGCATGTTGTTCGGCGATGCAAAAGCAAGTGTAGAGGCCATTCTGGCCAATATCTAAACGGCAGATGTCAGTCGCGGGGGAATTCGTAAGCATTCCCCGTGACGATATCAGTTCGGAAATTCGGGATGCGATCCCTTGATCATTCATCCTGTTCTTGCAAGGAGATCCTGATGGCAAAAGCCCCCGGTTCGAGTCGACCTTACCTGGTGCCTGCAGGCCAGATCTGGTTACGCACTGCTGTTCCGCATCTGCCGCCTGGCGAGATGCTGGGCAAGGACCAGCCCGTCATCCTGCAATTACTGGAAGTGCCGCACGAACGCGCCCAGCAGGCCCTCAAGGGCGTCATGATGTGAATTGGAGGACTGCGCTTTCCCGTTGCTGGCAGATATTATCGGTACCGATAATCCCAAAACCGCTTTCAAGGACTGCCGACCATGCCCTACTGGTCGGTGCCCTGCCGCGTGGCCCCGGCATGGAGCGCAAGGATCTACTGCTGAAAAACGCCAAGATCTTCATCGAGCAAGGCAGAGCGCTGGCAGGAGGCGGCGTCCCGCGACATCCATGTGACCATCGTCGGCAATCCCGCAAACACCAACGCCCTGATCGTCATGAACACGGCAAGGAGCCTGCCGCGGGAAACACTTCAGCTCGATGAAAATGCGCCTGGATCACCACCGAGCCATCTCCATGCTCGCCAGCAAGGTCGGCGAGCCGGTGGACTCCGTAGAGCAGATGGTAGTCTGGGGCAACCACTCTCCATCCATGTATCCCGACATCCGTTTCGCTAGCGTCGCCGGCCGGGAAGCATCCAAGCGGATCGACGAAGCGTGGTACAGAAACGAGTTCATTCCGAAGGTCGGCCAGCGGGGGGCCGCCGTCATCAAGGCGCGCGGACTCTCCTCCGCCGCTTCGGCCGCCAACGCCATCATCGCCCACACACGCGACTGGGCACTGGGCTCCTCAGGCCGTTGGGTGACCATGGGCGTCGTCTCCGATGGCTCTTACGGCATCCCTGAGGGTCTGGTCTTCGGCATGCCCTGCATTTGCGAGCAGGGCAAATGGGAGGTGGTGAAAGGTCTCGACATCGACCCCTTCTCCCGCCAGATGATGGATCGATCACTGGCCGAGCTCCAGGAGGAGCGTCGCACCGTCCCATGGCGAATTGCAGATTATCGTCTGAATATGAACACTTAGCCGGTTCTTGTTTCCGAAGGCAACCTTCCCTACTAGTACCCCGCCATGCAAAATCTGCTGGTGTTGCTCGCCCATCTCTTTTGCAACGCTCACCAATCTCCTCGGACCTGACGGGGCCAAGGCCATCGTTGCCGACAGCCTTCTCAGAAACAGCAGCACCTGGAGGCAGTAGCAACAGAAAGGCGGCGTCCCTCAGCTGAGTCGACGCCAGAGAGGGGCGCAGCACTCAACCTCGCCTGTTCGGAAGAGCGCGCTGAACCGGCGCAGCTAGCGCGACAGCCGGCCAAAGAACTCACGCCGTGAGAGCTCTTTCTGCCAGGGGCAGTCGCGCTGCAGCTTTTTCATGTTCTGGTCACGGGTGGTGATC
>AASF01001973.1 GCA_000168735.1 Candidatus Endoriftia persephone str. Hot96_1+Hot96_2
CTTGATCCACTGGTGCGGCTGTTCCACTGGTCCCTGGCAGTCTCCTTTTTGTTGGCCTATCTCAGCGAAGACGATTTCACCTCTTTGCACATCATCACAGGCTACTCGGTCGGTGGGTTGGTCGTTTTTCGTCTGCTCTGGGGGTTCATCGGGCCACGCCACGCCAGGTTCAGCGACTTTGCCTATCCACCAACTAGGGTGATCTCCTATCTCAAGCGGGTGATCCATTTTAGAGCTGAGCGGTATCTGGGACACAACCCAGCGGGCGGCGCAATGGTGATGGCCTTACTGCTCTCCCTGTTCATAACGGTGCTGACCGGACTGGCAGCCTATGGCGCCGAACAGTCCGCCGGCCCCCTTGCTCCCTTGATGATCTCCATGCCCTTTTTTGTTGGAAAGGCGGCTGAAGAGGTGCATGAATTTTTTGCCAACTTCAGCCCTGCTGCTTGTTGCACTACACATAGTCGGCGTTTTGCTGGCGAGTGTTCAGCATAACGAGAATCTGGTACGGGCGATGTTTTCCGGGCGCAAACGGTTGATCGATTAACAAAGTATTGAGGATCCTCTAGCAATGAAAAGAGAGATTTTGATTATCGCACTGCTACTGAACACTGGTACTGCCTTAGCTTCCACCACCGTCGAGAAGCTGCTGCAGGACTACCGCAGTCTGGGCGCGGGGCCATTCAACAAACAGGCGGGGGAACAGCAGTGGCAGAGTGTTCACGTACCCAAGGAAGGAGAGGCAGGTCGAAGCTGCAGCGATTGCCATGGAAACAACCTGAAACAACCAGGAAAACACCTGCGCACCGGCAAGCGGATCGAGCCGATGGCGCCGGCGGTAAACCCACTACGGCTTACCGACCGAAAACAGATCGAAAAGTGGTTCAAACGCAACTGCAGATGGACCTTTGGCCGTGACTGCACTCCTCAGGAGAAGGGCGACCTGATGTTGTTTATTCAAGGCCAAAACTGAGGCCATTAGTTTGGAGATGATGAAATATGAAACCTAAACACAAAATGATTGCAGCAATCTTAACGGTGGCATTGCTGGCAACGGCCGGTTTGGCGCAGAGCGACGATGATGACGGTACACCCTGGTTCCAATCCTGGTTTGACAAGGCGAAGCCTGGTATCGATCCGGTTGGATCCCAACGCTATGTGGAAGAGTGTGGTAGTTGCCATTTCCCCTATCAGCCAGGCCTACTGCCCGCCCCCTCATGGGAGAAGATCATGGGGAGTCTGGATGACCATTTCGGCGAAAATGCCGAGCTGGACGAAGGTGACCGAAAGACGATTCAGAATTATCTGCTCAACAATGCAGCCGGGCGGGTAAACTACGGATTGTCCAATAAATTGATGGCCGCTCAGAGAGAACGTCCACTACCATTGAGGATTACGGAAATGCGTTATTTTGCTTATGAGCACAGCGAGATTCCGAAGGAGCTGGTGCAGGAGAATCCAAAGGTAAGGTCATTCAGCAATTGCGACAGTTGCCATCAACGGGCGAAGCGGGGACTGTATGATGAGCATGACGTACGTATCCCAGGTTTCGGACGCTGGGATGACTGAAATCATGGCGACCTGAGAAGGACATAGCGTTTATGTGTAGTCATCCAGACTGGATCTGACACTGCACTTCAAAAGAATAAGTGAGGGTTACCGGTTTTGATGTTGATCAAGCACCTCCATCAAAACCGGTAACCCTCATACTTTATGCTAACGAGAAATCATTAAACTCTAAGTTGGGCTGCTTAATCTGGCCGATGAACTTGGGAGTGTCTCCACCTTCAAGCCACCAATACTCAACCTGCATCTCCAGCTGTCACGAAAACCGTCTGCCCCTCGCCCTATCGAAGATTCCGAAACTCGAACAAGCCGTTTGACCTAGTCAGTGGCGGCTGGCCCACTCAGATAAAGGTGGTTGGATTTTCTAACCTTTATCGGCAGCATAATCCGGGCCAGCGTGTCAGAACCGGAACCGGTAGTCAGACTCACCGTGCCTCCGTGTTCCACCACCACCCGGCGAACGAATCCGAGCCCCAGCCCGGTGCCCGTCGGTTTGGTAGTAAAGAACAGGTCGAACACACGTTCGCGGATATCATCCCTGATCGGCTCACCGCCGTTACGGATGTCCAATACCAGCGAATCATCTTCCCGGTACAGTTTGATCCCGATCTCTCCGCCCGGCTCGCTGGCCTCCGCCGCATTCTTCAGCAGGTTCAACACGACCTGCTGCATTTTTTGCCCATCCATCTGCAACACAGGAGAGTCAGGAGAGCTTGATCTGCTCAGAATAAGGCCCTGCTCGGCCAATAGGGGTTCCAGCACCTCGCATGCCCGGTCCACAATCGTATCCATCGACTCTGGTTGACCCACGAACTCCACGGGCCGCACGTAATCTAGGGTCTCCGCAAGCAGGGCGTCGAGCCGATCCACCTCACGCAGAGCAATATCCAGACGCCTGCGGCTGCGCCCGGACAATTCCTCCCTGGTCATACCGGACAAACCGAGTTTGAGTGCCGCCAGGGGGTTGCGCATTTCATGGGTCAGCATGGCGGCAGTCTGCCCGATGGTGGCCAAGCTGGCCTGCTGGACCATTTCCGCCTGCGTCTCCTCGAGCTCCCGGGTACGCGCCCGCACCTCCCCTTCCAGATGGCTTTCATAGGCCCGCCCAAGGCGCCTCATGGCCAGGAATCCAAACAATACTATGCCTACCTCAGTGGCCAACAGCGTTGCGTCAACATGCCAGTGCAAGCGATCAAGGTTGGCTATCAACGGTTTCAGATCATACTCCACGCCCAGCAAAAATGGCGTACCCTTCACCTGCCACTGCCGTATCAGTAGCGGACGGCCATCGGTAGTTTCTGCGCGATATTCCGCTTCTCCATCCTCGGGCAGCAAGGCCTCAGGGCCATCGATCCGCCGGTAATGCCGGGCAAGACTTCCGCCCTGCCCTTCTGTCGTTTGGTTGGTATGGGCCACCAGTGCATGTTGCTGGGTATCGTAAACGAAAGCAGTCACGCCAAGCCGGCGGGCCTGTTCAATCGCGGGCCGAAACTGCACCAGCGCCTCCGCAGGTGCTGCCCCCGCTACCAAAGGAGTGCGCAGCAGATCCAGCAGCCCTTTGCCCACTTCTCTGCTGTGCTCACTGGCGTGCTCAATGAACTGCTCTTCGATGAAGACCACGATATGACGGTTGCCCAACAGGCCCACCACTACAACTACCGTCGCCAAGGCGAGAAAGCCGAGCCAGGAAACCGTCGCGGACCGCCAGCGCATGCCCGGTCGGCATTTTTCTTCCTTTGCATCTGCCATCTTTTCTTCCTGTCGAACCTTTAGACTCTTGCGACAGTCCAACTGGACGGATGTCTCAATCACAAAGAGGGACCATGGCCGATATTCTCATCATTGAAGACGATCCCGGTTTTGGTGAGCTACTACTCATGCACCTGGAAGACCTTGGACACACGGTGCGGCTGGCGGGATCTCTCGCCGAAGGCAGACGTCAGTACCATCAGGCCACCCCGGAGGCCATACTGCTCGACCAGCAACTGCCAGATGGACTCGGCACACAACTACTCATGGAGATCGGCGATCAGGCAGACAGTCCACCGGTCATCATGATAAGCGGCGTCAGCGACAATCGTCTGGTGATCGAGGCCATTCAACAGGGCGCCTACGACTTCATTCGAAAACCCCTGGATGAACTGGCGCTCGACACCACCTTGGGCAATGCCCTGCGTCAGTACCGTCTTTCCCGCCAGGTAGCCGCCAGCTCGGAGCAACCACCGGAATCCGGCCCCGACACCATCGTCGGCACCAGCCCAGCTATCGTCGAGGTATTGAAGACCATCGGCCGGGTGTCCGATTCTGGCGCCTGCGTCCTGATCACTGGTGAAAGTGGCACCGGCAAGGAGGTGATTGCCCGCGCCCTGCACCGGCACTCAGGGCGGAGTGGCCCATTTTTGGCCATCAACTGCTCGGCCATCGTCGAGACCCTGCTGGAGAGCGAACTGTTCGGTCACGAAAAGGGGGCCTTCACCGGGGCCGACGCCCGCAAGGCCGGCAAATTCGAGATCACTTCCGACGGCACTCTGTTCCTTGACGAGATCGGCGAGCTACAACCGACACTACAGGCCAAACTGCTTCGCGTCTTGCAGGAAGGCAGCTACACACGAGTCGGTGGCAGCCAGGAACTGCACAGCCAACGCCCGTATCATCGCGGCCACCCATCGTGACCTGCAAGCCATGGTCCGGGAAGGTTCGTTCCGGGAGGACCTGTACTACCGCCTCAACGTCATCCGCATGCACCTGCCGCCCCTACGCGAACGCCCCCAGGACCTCGCCGCTCTGGTGGAACATCTGCTGGGACGGATCGAAAAGCGCCTGCACCGTACTGCCGTACGCCTCAGCGAAACTGCCTGGCGGTTGATTCGTGAGTATCCTTGGCCGGGCAACGTGCGCGAGCTGGAGAACATCCTCACCCGTGCTGCAGTCCTCGCACCCGGCGACACCCTTACCCCGGACCTGCTGGGGGTGTCGACCCCATCAGCGGCAGCATCGGACGGCCCATCCCAACCGGAATTAGAGCTGATTACCCTGGAAACGCTGGAGGCCAGGCATGTTGGCGCCATTCTGGAA
>AASF01001972.1 GCA_000168735.1 Candidatus Endoriftia persephone str. Hot96_1+Hot96_2
TGATCACCCACCAGCGCCAGGCTATCGACACGGCCCAGCAGGAGACCACCACGATCTACGAAGAGAGCCGACTTAGCTTTCTGCTGCTCGGCCTGCTGGTAGTAATCTTGGTAGCGCTACTTGCCTGGTTGCTTGCCAACAACATCACCCGCCCACTAATGCGCGCTGTCGGGATCGCCAACGGGCATCGCCAAAGGCAATCTCGATAACCGCATCGATACCAGCCGGGCAGGATGAGACCGGTGCTCTGCTCAAATCCCTCAATACCATGCAGGCCGATCTGCGCAAGCGGATCGAACAAGAGCAGCAGATCGCCGCGGAGAATCTGCGCATCCGCTACGCGCTGGACCACGTCTCCAGCCCGGTCACCGTCTCCAATGACCAGAACAAGCTGATCTACATCAATCAAGCCGCAATCAGTCTATTTGAAACCATGGCGCCTCAGCTGCGAGAGCAAGTGCCTGAATTTGACCATCGACAGATGATCGGCAGCTCACTCAGCAGTCTGTTTACCGACTCCGCCCTGGTGAAGGCCTATCAATCCCGCCTCGACACTCAACAGCAGTACGACACCGAAATCACCGGCCACAAGCTGCACCTGATCGCCTCGCCAGTCTACGATGATCAGGGCGAATATCGCGGCCGGGTCACCCAGTGGGTGAACCGAACCGATCAAATCCTGGTCGAAGAGCAGATCGACGCCCTGGTGGAGGCCGCCGGTCGCGGCGATCTGCAGCAGCGCATCGACCTGACCGGCAAAAACGGTTTCCTGCTGCAACTCGGCACCGGTTTCAACAAACTGATGGAGCAGCTCTCCAACGTTTTCAGCGACATCGAGCTCGCAATGAGCAAGATGGCCAAGGGCGATCTCACCCACTCGATCAACGGCGAATACCAGGGCACATTCAGCACCGTCAAAGAGGACGTAAACCAGAGCCTGGACAATCTGCAACAGGTGATCAGGGAACTCCACACCTCCACCGACATGATCGCCGCGCAGTCGGCTGATATCACCCGTGACAACTCGGCACTTTCGAGACCGCACCGAACAGCAGGCCTCCTCCCTGAGAAGAGACCGCCTCCAGCATGGAGAGAGCTCACCAGCACCGGTGCGCAACAACGCCAACAATGCACAACAGGCCAACCAGCTGGCTGCCAGCGCCCGGCAACACGCTGAAGAGGGAGGAAAGGTTGTCAGCGAGGCGATTCAGTGCGATGCAGGAGATCAACATCGCCTCCAACCGCATTGCAGAGATTATCGGCGTGATCGAGCGAGATCGCCTTTCAGACTAACCTGCTGGCACTCAACGCCTCGGTGGAGGCGGCCCGCGCCTGGAGAACAGGGCCGAGGATTTGCCGTTGTCGCTATGGAGCGTGCGCAACCTTGCCTCCCGCTCTGCTACCGCGGCAAAGGAGATCAAGACACTGATCCAGGATTCAGTCGAAAAAGTACAGAGTGGTTCTGAACTGGTAAACCGCTCAGGCTCCACGCTGGAAGACATCCTTGGCGGGGTAAAAAAGGTTGGCGACATCATTGCGGAGATCGCCCGCCGCCAGCCAGCAACAGGCATCGGGAATCGATCAGATTAACCATGCTGTCACCAACATGGACGCCATGACCCAACAGAACGCCTCGCTAGCGGAACAGACATCCAGCGCCTCTGCCGCCATGAAGCAGAAGGCCCTGGATATGCAGCAGCGGATCGGATTCTTCCGCATCCAGTAATCCTGAGGGGGCCGGGTTACACAGGCAAAGGTCGGCGAACCTCACTCGTCAGGGTCCAGCCGTTCCAGGCGTCTGCGATGGAACAGGGAATAGTAGCGAACATCGCCAGTCGCATGGGAGATCCAACCTGACAGAATCACAACCAGGACCACCAGCCAGGGTGCCCACTCAGCGCCAGAGCGTCGCCCCATAGAGCAACAACAGCTTCAGCATGATCACATGACCACGCAACTGCAGCAGCCAGATGCCGTTGGCATAGATGAAGAGCAGACTGAGCAACAGGCCGCTGACCAGGGTCAGCCAGAGAAAGGATTTCCATAGATCCCCCTCGGCAGCATAGAAAAAGCCACCGCCGATACCGGCAATGCCAACCAGATGCAGGGTACGCAGCGTGATATTGATCCAGCGATGTCCCGGCAGATAACGCGACTGCGCAGGAAACAGCCAAAATAACCGACTCCCCATGTCAACCTCCCAGAAAAGGGAGCATTGTGCTTGAGCACACGGCAGATGCAAACCGTCCGGCAAGGTTATCCTGCCGCGCCCCTATTTGCTCAGGAGAATCGCCACCCGGCGGTTTTTCGCGCGGGCCTTTTGGCTGCGGCTACGGACCTTAGGACGGGACTCCCCGTAGTGGAAGGTTGCCAGTCTTGCTTGCTCCACCCCCTGTTCGACCAGATAGGCTTTGACCGCCATGGCACGACGCTCAGAGAGCTTCAGATTATATTTTCTGCGCCCCTGATCATCGGCATGGCCTTCAATGCGCACCGATTTCACCCGCTCATCCCGATTAAGGTAATCGGCCAGCTCCTTGAGTAGTGCCTTGGCGGACGCATCCAGATCGTGCAAGTTAAACGCAAACCGAACCTCGCTATAGCGATAGTCAGCAAACCCCTTCTCCGGCAACGCCTTCAAGCACTTGCGAAACTCCAGATAGGGACGTTGAAAATTGACCGGTGAGAGCCGTAGCTGCACCTGCTTGCGTTTATCATCCCAATCGGTGAAACCAATGCTGCCAATCTGCCCTTTTGCAAGGGATGCAAGCAACCAGGAAGCTGGCTGTCGCTGTAGTAGCACCGGTCTCAATCCAGGCTCAATCTGCAGTGTCTGCACCAGAGGATCAGGCGTGCCCGGCTCCCAGCTGGGGGAGATCTCCCACATCTCTGCACTCCCCTTTCTCGGAACCGGCTGATAGCTGTCGATCAAAAAATGGAACTTCTCACCGGCAATCTGTAGAAAGCGTGCAACTCCAAACCCAGGGATCTCATGTTTCAGTTCACAACTGATCTGGCTGCTGACAAACGCCCACTCCGCATAGTTCACCTCCGCCATATAGATGACATCATCTACCGGCGCGGCATGCGGCCTGCTGACCACAGCAACCAGCAGGATCAGGAGAAACAATCTGTAGAGTGAATTTAGTCGTTGTTGCATCAACTGATGGTGACCTTACATGCATTCCAGCCCTGCTAACCTATATCGGTTAGGGATGCACTTTCTTTATCCGGGCACCAACTCGCACGAAGGGATGAAAGAAACAGCCAGTACGCCAGACTCAGGTGACCGCGGCGGAAAAACAACAGCGCCACGCAACAGGAACAACAGCGTGGGAAAGGCCGCGGTAAACAGGGCATTGAACTCGTAGACTACGCCAAGGTAAGTGAAGACTCGGTTAAACATGAAGAACAGCGTACCGACCACCGCGCCAGTAAAAACCCGCTGACCAATCCCGACACTGCGCAGCGGGCCAAACACGAACGGGATGCTGAGAAACAGCATCACCAGCGTCACTAGCGGCACCACCAGCTTGCTCCAGAACGCCACCTCATACTGGGCCGCACTCAGGCCGTTCTGCTTGAGAAACGCCACATAGGCCCAGAGATCCCAGGCCGGCAGCATATGGGGTTGCACC
>AASF01001971.1 GCA_000168735.1 Candidatus Endoriftia persephone str. Hot96_1+Hot96_2
AAACGAATCGCCCTGATCATTTGCGGGGCTTCCTAACCTGCGAGGGAGTGACTGGGGTAGTCGAGTTCACCAAGATGGATGGCAGCGACTCTCTGCGACTAATGCGCCAGATGGTGATGCGTGAGGGTTGTGTGAGGTGCCACGGCCACTTGGGTTTCAAAGTGGGCGATATCCGTGGCGAGGTCAGCATCTCGATGCCACTGGCTCCTTACAAAGAAGCCACCGAACAGAGCCTGCGCAGCCTCGTCATCTCCCACACCCTGCTCAGCGATCGCAGGCGGAAGGGATTTGCTTTCACCAGACGAAGCGGTTTTACTGCTCCGTCCACTTCTCAAGCCTGAACAACATGCTGACGAATATCCTGCTTGCGTTGAACCTGCTGCTGCTTGCTCTTATTGGTTGGAGACTGCATCTATTCGGACGTGATCTGCGCACGCAGACAGATGCTGTAAAGCTAACGGAGTTGCGCTCTGAGCCTTGCCCGGGCAAGTTCGACCAGCTGGTGATCCAGCAGTCGCTTCTCGATCGACTCGATCTGCACCAGGGGCCTGCCCTATTCACCAGGCTGGTCGGCCAGCCCAGATTTTCTGGAACTGATTGTCGAACACTGCCTGGAGCAGCGGCCGAGGCTGGTGTTTGAGTGCAGCAGCGGGGGTTACCACACTGATGTTGGCTCGATGCTGTTCGATGAATGGCGCCGGGCGCCTCTACAGCCTGGAGAACGGTGCAACCTACGCGGCCAGGACACGCTCGCATCTGCAACGATATGGATTGGCTGAACAGGGAACGGTGATCGATGCACCGCTGCAGGAGGTCGAACTGGAGGGGAAGCGCTTTGCCTGGTATGCGCCCGACAAGATCCCGGTTGGAGAAGTGGATATGCTGGTAATCGACGGTCCACCGGGGTTCATCCAGCAACATTCTCGTTTTCCGGCCCTGCCCCTGTTGTATGACCGTTTGGCGGATGGTTGTGTGGTGTTCCTCGATGATGCGGCACGGCCTGACGAGCGGGAAATCGTGTCAATGTGGCAGACGCTCTACCCCGACCTGGAGTGTGACTATCTCGATACCGAGCGCGGTTGCGCACGATTGGTGGTGCATAAGGGGCGTTGATCAACACTTAAGAGGCGTTGTACTGCACCTGCCACTCCTCTAGTGGCAGCGCTTAGCTCGAGCGCTAGCACCGATACGGTCCCAGAACTCCGTGAAATCAGCCTTGGCATTCTCGAGGCGAAATACCATCTGCTGTGGCTTGTCGCGCAAAAACAGCGCGATGTTGGCCTCGATGGTGTCGAGGTAGTCCTCGGCCAGCGCTTGGCTGGTCTGATCCGACTGAGCGCCAAGCAGGATGCCTTCACGGTAGGCCTGCATGATGCCGAACTCACTACGTTTGGCGAAGCTGGCTGCGGTGGCGGCAGGATCGCGCTGCAGGTGCACGTAGAAGGCGCCGGTGCCGTAGGCGCGCTCGAGCCGCCCGAGGAACCAGGCCAGGCGGTTGTCGGCCTCGATGTGCTGCTCGGGGTAGGCAAGGCGCTGTGGGCCGAGCAGTTGAATCCGCGATTCGTGCGCGGCGCTGAAATTGTCGATATACCGACAGGCCTGAATGAAGGTGGTCGAGCCACAGCGCCCGCTGTTGAGAACAAAGACGTTCACCTGGCCGTCCGCTCCGCTTGCATGGCGCCAGTCGGGCTGAGACTCTCCAGCACGCGCTGCCAGCTATCCTGGTCAGCGGCCAGATCACACAACGCGCTCAGCATCTGGGGCGTGGCGACGCTCACGCTTGGCCGGCTCGGCGATGCTGGAATAGCCGCAGGCGCCGCCCCCAAAATTGTGCTGCATATTGGCGATGAAGCGTGCGAAATCGGCACGCGCATCGACCAGCTCGGGGTGCGCCTGCCACCACTGCGCTGGGTCGGCGAACAGACTCTCCAGCCGTTCCAGTTTGTTCAGAATCTGCACCTGCTTGGCGCTGTAGAGCTCAAACATGCGCCCTTCTGTAGTGATCAGGCTCTGTTCGATCGTGGCGTTCGAGAGCGACCTAGCCGGGTAGCCCCTGGGCAGTGAGCTGTTCAACGGTGAACAGCATCACGTCGCCAAAGAACTGGCGTTCAAACTCGCCGCACAGATCGATGCGGTCATTGCCGTGCTCGATGCCGGGGCCGGAACTCCGACTGGCCCAGTCCTGCGACGGTACGCTTGTGCAGCATCGGCAGGTTGACCGAGACAAAGCCCGGGGCCGATCTCGGCCTTGATTAAGCGTCCCATCACCGGGCCGGCCCATGCGCAGCTTGAGGCTGGCAAACGGAATACCGAAGCGCAAAGCCGGAGGGGCGAAAGATGTAGTTACCGGTGTAGATGGTGCGCGCCGACTGGATCCCGGCGTGCAGCTCCGCAGGCTCGTAATAGCTATGTCGGGTTGGGTGCTCACCGTCGAAGAAGCGGTTCAGGCGCACCGCGAAGTCGGCGAAGCAGGCCGCATGGTCATGCGCTCCGTCCAGGGTACAGTGGTAGTCGTACCTCGCCACCTCAGACTTGAAGCCGAACAGATCGGCCATGTCATGGTAGGAGGCATCACTAACCTTATCGCCATTGGGTTGGTGGAACTGGCAGGCCTGCGAGACATCCAGCTGTGCCATTCGCAACAGAAAACCCAACACGTCTTCGAGAAAGTTACCGGCCATCACCGCCGGCGATACTGGCGGATCACCAACCACCTTGCCAGTCAGCACCTGTGCGTCCGTTGTGGTGAAGATGCGGTCGAGCTGATGCAGGTAGTTGAGCGCGTAGAGGTTGCGCTCGCCTTGCGCAGTATCGATCCGCACCCGGAACTCCTGGTCGCTGTCGATACAGTAGAAGAGCTGCCTGGGCTGCGCTGGCAAGCGGCTGGCGAGGTGGAGATAGGCGAGGTTGCGGGTGATCGAGGCACCCTTGTTGATGCAACGGTTCGCCGCTGCCGAGCATACGCTGCAAGGCGCTGCGACTACTCACCGGCAGGCGAGCGAATAGCTCACGCTGGGCGTCGGCACCAAAGTACTCAGTGGTCAGGCCCCGGGCAGTGAAGTCGGCCGCGATCTCGCGATGGCTACGCTGGTTGGCGTGCTGCTCGCTGTCGTCGGCGAGCAGCACGGCTAACGTGGGTAAAACGGCCATCCCGGTAGCTACCGTAACGGTAGAGCTGGCACAGCTTAAGCAGGCTGGCCAGGCAACTGCGCAGGTGTTCGGGGCGGTCGGCAACCGGGATCACCACTACAAAGTGGTGACGGCGGTCGTCCGAGTCGGCATCGCGCTGTTGCTCGAACTCGCGGAACAGCGCCTGGTAGAGCGCCAGCAACTCGGGCTGCACGCCCCCGCTCCAGAGCTTTCTTTCCAGCCACTCCAAGGCATCGCGATAGACCCTGTCCGCAGCGGAGCCGTGCGGCTTGGCCAGCCAGGCGCTACGCAAGGCCTCCGTGGAGGGCTCTATAGCAAAGCGCTCGAACAGTTGGCTGAGCAGGGATGAATCGGCTACAGACATGCGCGGAGCAGCCTTGCCTCAGCGCCGCGAGCGATAGTTGGGAAAGGCATTCTTGTCGATCAGGATCTCGATCAGGTTGATCCCGTTGTGCAGGTCAGCCTGCGCAAACAGGCTGCTCCAGATCCGCCTCGCGCGCGACCTTGTAGTAT
>AASF01001970.1 GCA_000168735.1 Candidatus Endoriftia persephone str. Hot96_1+Hot96_2
CCTTGATCCAGATGCAGAGACTCAGAGGTTATGTCGCCGCGACCATGCATCCGCACCAGCCGCAGATGGGACACCGGATCCATATCCTCCCGCAGCTGTTCCAATACTTGAACTGCTGCCTGCCGATTGTTACAGACCCAGCACCATATCGCATCCTGGCGGCGCGGGCGTGCAGCGCCCGTTCACCAAATAGAGCCGTGCTCTTCAGCTGGCCGCCATGCTCAGATCATCGCTGAAGATAACCCCCCTGAAAACCGAGCCGTTTGCGCAAGATCTGTTGCAACCAGAAGGGGGAGAAGCCGGCCAGATTCCGGTCTACCTTTGGGTAGACCACATGCGCTGGCATGATCGCTTCAAGACCCGCGTGGATCATCCGCTCAAATGGGCGCAGATCATCGATCTCGATGTCTTCCAGCCCGGCGCTGATCCACCGGCAGCGCATGATGGGAGTCGGCCCTGACCGCCCCATGTCCGGGAAAATGCTTACCCACGGCGGCCATGCCGGCCCGATGAACGCCCCTCATCCAGGCCCGAGCTAGATCGGCGACCACTTCCGGACTGGACGAGAATGCGCGATCCCCAATCACCTCGCTCACCCCCATATCCAGATCGAGCACCGGGGCAAAACTGAAATCAACACCCACAGAACGAAGTTCAGCGGCCATCAGCCAGCCCCCCTGCTCTGCCAAAGAGAGACCGAGTTGCGACTTCTCGCGGTAGTTCTCACCATACCAAGCCCGCCGCAGGCAGAGAGCTGAAGCCCTCCCGAAAACGGCTGTACTCGCCCGCCTTCGTGGTCCACCGCGATCAGCAGATGGGGCTCACGCAGCGCATGGATCTCGGCTGTCAGCTGTCGGATCTGCTCTGGATTCTGAAAATTTCGGCTGAACAAGGATTCAACGCACGCACGACAGGCCGGATGGTTCAACAATTCGCGATCTTCCGCCGAGAGTTGCGTGCCCTCGAACATCGAGCATTACCGGACCAAGTGTCATATTTAGTTTGGCTTTGTTCCTTTAACTTTCACGGCAGTATGCCGCAAAGGGGGAGACAGGGAAAACGTTTCATCACACTCTACAAACTAGAACCTGACAGGTTGGAAAATGTTCAGAAAACACCTCTTGATGCAAATCGCCTGCTTGATCCTGTTCTCAGCTGGACTCTTTGCCACTCCGCTCAAGGCAGGAGAGGATGGTTCTTCAGGCTCGGTCCTCTACTACGAAATCAGCCCCTCACTGGTCGCCAACCTGGCCAAAGGGGGGAAATATATCCGCTGTGATGTGCAGTTGATGACGAAAGATGAAAATTTTCTGGAGCAGATGAGGTTGCACGGCCCGGCAATCCGCCATGAACTGCTTCTGCTGCTGAGCGAGCAAGATGGCAAGGTGATCAAGACCTCACAAGGCAAAGAACAACTGCGCAAACAGGCGCTCGAATCAGTCAGCCGAGTGATGAAGAAGATAGCCGGCAGCGACAGCGTGCAGGCCCTCTACTTCACTACTTACTATGTCAAATAGCGCGACTGTCTAAACGATCCCTCAGCTGGTCGCCCAGCAGGGTTGAGGCTGAGTACCACCAGCGACATCGCCAGCCCCGGCGCCAACACCATATGCGGTGCCACCAGCACTATAGCCCGCGCCATCCCTAATCATATTGCCCCAGGAGGCATCCGGCGGCTGCACCCCCAGGCCGAGAAACGAGAGCCCCGCTTCCGCCCACCACCACCCCAGCCACACCGAAGGTCGCCTCAATGATCAGCGGTGCGCTCATCAGCGGTAGAAGATGGTGTAGCAGGATGTGCGGGGTGCGACTGCCCAGCGCGATCGCCGCTGTTACATACTCCCGCTGGCGCAGCGACAGGGCCTGGGCACGGGCTAGCCGGGCGTAGCCCACCCATCCCACCGCAGCAAGAGCAATGATCAGATTATCCAATCCCGGCCCCATCACCGCCGCCAGCGCGATCTGCCAGCAGGATGCCGGGAAAGGCGAGAAACACATCGATCAGACGCACCAGCAACAGGTCGACCCAGCCGCCGAGGTAGCCCGCCAACAGGCCAACCAGGATGCCGATGAGCGCCGAGCTGGTGACAACGGCGGCGGCCACCAGCAGTGACGATTGCGCTCCGGCGATCAGGCGGTCAAACAGTGGTCGGCCCAGATCATCGAAACCGAACCAGGCCACAGCCCCCGGCGGCTCAAGGATTCTCTGCAATCCGACCTCGTTAGGCGTCAGGCTGAACAGAGGCGCGCCCAAGGCAGCAAGCACCCAGGTTAGCAGCACCAGCAACGGAAAGGTCGAGCCAGACCGCATCAATCGGTGGCTCGGATGCGCGGGTCGACCAGCTGATAGAGCAGGTCGGTCAGGTTGTTCACTAGCAGATAGGCAAGGCTGATGAAAAGCACACACCCCTGCAGCACTGGATAGTCCCGCTTCTGGATGGCGTCGATCATCAGGNGAGCCCACCCCCGGCCAGTCGAACACCACCTCAGTTACCACTGCCCCACCCAGCAGCGCCCCCAGTTGCAGGCCGATAATCGTCAGCAGTGGCAGGCTGGCGTTGCGCAGCGCATGCAGGCCGATCAGCCGCCCCTCCCCCAACACACCTTGGCCCGGGCGGTGCGGATATAGTCCTCACCC
>AASF01001969.1 GCA_000168735.1 Candidatus Endoriftia persephone str. Hot96_1+Hot96_2
ATAGGGCGAATGAATTAGCGGCGGAATCGCCTGATCATCAGCGATGCGGAGGCGGACCAGATCATCTCAGGCGTTAGTGCAGCTGATTCACGATTTTCTCTGAGCACTCCCTTGGAGGAAGCAGACATGAACGATACTCAACCCAGGCACTTCCTCTCCCTGGCTTGATCTCAGCAGTCAGGAGCTGACCGACCTGATCGACCGCGCCATCGAGCTCAAACGCATGACCCATGCCAGCGAGATCCATGCTCCGTTAAAACAAAAAAACCTGGGCATGGTGTTTGAGAAATCCTCCACCCGCACCCGCATCTCGTTTGAGGTCGGTATGACCCAGCTCGGTGGACACGCACTGTTCCTCTCGCCCCGCGATACTCAACTGGGGCGTGGCGAACCAATCGAGGACAGCGCGCGGGTGATGTCTCGTATGGTCGATATCATCATGATCCGCACCTTCGGAGCAGGAGAAACTTGAGCGTTTTGCCGAATACTCTCAGGTACCGGTAATCAATGCGCTCACTGATCTCTATCACCCCTGCCAGCTGCTCGCGGATATGCCAGACCTATGTGGAGCATCGCGGCTCGATCCAAAGGCAAAACCGTGGCCTGGATCGGCGACGGCAATAATATGTGCCACTCCTACATCAACGCGGCGCGCCAGTTCGATTTCCAGCTCAGCATCGCCTGCCCGGAAGGCTATGACCCTGACAATCAGATCCTTACCGCAGCGGGCGATCGTTGCCGAGTGACTCGCGATCCGATGGCTGCTGCCAAAGCAGCCGACCTGGTCGTCACCGACGTCTGGGCCAGCATGGGTCAGGAGGAGGAACAGCAGCAGCGGGAAAAAGCCTTCTCCGATTTCAAGGTTGATGAGGCGATGATGGCCATCGCAAATCCGGACGCACTATTCATGCCCACTGCCCTGGNCCGGCCCCCATTCGCGGCGAAGAGGTCAGCGCTGCTGTCATCTGAATGCTCCCGACAGCGTCGTCTGGGATGAAGCAGAGAACCGTCTTCACTCACAAAAGGCATTACTCGAATTCCTACTACTTAGCAAGCAAAAATAGCCACCTTTTTAGCGACCCGAAACAGAAAAACGTGGGAATGATCAGAAATTCTTCTGAGAAAAACTGCGACAATACGTCTCTTTCAGGACCACCACTTAACGGAATACTGTGATGCGGCTCCCCTTCCAATTAAGCATTGCTCTGCTTCTGCTGGCCCTCCCCCTGGCTGGCCCCAGGCCAAAGCCTGCCTATATCACCGACACTTTTAAGGTGACCATGCGTTCCGGCGAAAGCTCAACCCATCGCATTCTGCGCATGCTGAATAGTGGTGATCAGGTCGATCTGCTCTCTACCGACTCAGAGAGCGGTTACTCCAAAATCCGCACCGCCAGCGGCTTGGAAGGATATGTACTGAGTCGCCAGCTGATGAACCAGCCGAGCGCCCGCAACCAGCTCAAGACCTTGCAGCAACGCGTTCATGAGCTCGAATCCGCCCCCGCTGAATTGAGCGGCAAACTCGCCCGGTTGCAGCAGCAGCACGACAGCCTGCAGCAGGAACACAAGGCCCTGCAACAGACCAAAAATCAGCTCAATCAGGAGCTGCAGAGCATCCAGCGCACTGCCTCAAACGCCATCCGCATCTCCAACGAACGCAACGACCTACGCAAGCAGGTTGCTGACCTGACCCGCAATGTCGCCGACCTGAGGCAGCAGAACCGGGATCTCAGCAACGAGTCGAACCGCGACTGGTTTCTTATCGGCGCAGCCGTCGTGATTGCTGGAATTCTGATCGGCCTGCTGCTGCCCCACCTCCGCTTCCAGCGCCGTCGCAACAACTGGGGCGCGCTTTAAACAGAGCCACGGGCAGCAGGTTAGCCGGTCGCCAGCAAATGCACAGCCATTGCTATAGTTTCCGGACGATCGATCAGATTGTAATGCTAGAGTGTGATGTGGAGTGAGGCCAGCCCCCCGCCATCTGGCAGATTGAGAAGCTCCAGACGCATCCCGTCGGCACGCGGATGGACCTGCAGACGAAGTGCTGCGGCAGAAGAGTGGGCGACCTTTTGCTGTGACTGAAACAGCAGACCCACCGCATCACCTTGCTGTGCAGCCCGCCGCAGTTGCTGGCCCTGCAAAAGGCTCAGCGTCTCCGGCCAGGCAAGTACCGCACTGCAGGTACCCGATGCCAGCGCCTGCTCCAGCGCCCAAAGCTTCCCAGCAGAATCCGGTGGATGCACTAGCAAGACCCGTGACAGGTCTACGCCCCAGGCCTGCAACGCCAACGCATCGGGAATCGCCGGCGGCGCAATCCAGGCGATCCAGCGCGACTCCACACTGAGGCGGGCCAGCAGCGGTATCACTAGGTTGAGACAAGCCAGCCCTTCCGCATCGCAGTGGATCTCGCTCAGATCACCTCGCGGCCAGCCTCCCACCAATTCATCCAGCGCATCAAAGCCAGTGGCCAGCACCGCTGCCGAATCGTCTTTGCTCTGCCCTCCATGCCAGAGATCTTGTTGTTCGTATAACAGCTGCTCCAGTTCCATCCCCACCTCTAGCGAAACTTGAATGGAGCACCTAATCCCTGGCGCAAAACACCGACCCCAAGCCCCTCGATCGTCAGGGACTGCTCGCGCAGGTCGACCCGAATCGGTTCAAAATCATCATTCTCCGGCAGCAGTACCACCAAGTGACTACTGCGCTCATCGCGGAAGAAGCGTTTCACCGTCACCTCATCCTCAATCCTTGCCACCACGATCTGGCCATTGTGTGCATCCTGGGAGCAGTGCACTGCCAGCAGGTCACCATCCATAATGCCGATATCCTTCATACTCATACCCTGCACCCGCAGCAGATAGTCCGCACGTGGCTGGAACAGATCAGGAGAGAAGTCATAGCGTTCTTCGATATGCTCTTGCGCCAGAATCGGTTGACCCGCAGCAACCTGCCCCACCACCGGCAGTCCCGCTTCAGGCATTTCTCTCTCCAGCAGACGGATGCCGCGGGAGGTGCCCTTCAACAGCTCGATAGCACCCTTTTTCGCCAGCGCGCGCAGGTGTTCCTCTGCCGAATTTACCGAACGAAACCCCAGAGCTTCGGCAATCTCGGCACGAGTCGGGGGAAAGCCTGTGTCGGCCAGATGGCTGCGAATTAGTTCCAGAATCTGCGTTTGGCGAGGAGTCAGTTTCATCGGCTCGGTCCAGTCATATCACGAATACTGTAATTATATACAGTATCCATTGCTCTGCAAGCCGACTACCTCTGTGCCAGAATGATTCAAATCCCAGCGGATCTGTCCTGTGTCGATATTCAGCAAAACAGCGTCTCTTTTTCTGCCGCTTTTTTTACTCTGCATCCCCCACCTGTCGGCCAGGGAGGCAAACGGACTTTCTGCCCTGCAGCCAGCCAACCAGCCTTTCACTGATGATCTGCCGGCGATGCAGCAACGCACCGCCATCCGCGTCCTGGTCAACCACAACCGCACTAATTTTTTCCTGCACGATGGACGCCACCAAGGCTTTGAA
>AASF01001968.1 GCA_000168735.1 Candidatus Endoriftia persephone str. Hot96_1+Hot96_2
TAAACGAATTCGCCCTTGATCAGAAACTGCGGCCTGTGCACACCACTGCTGGCACTCAGCGGAACGATCTGCAGGGGCATAGCGGTTGCCGGCGTATGTTAGCTGTGTGCGGCTCCTCCTGCAACTGCGTCAGCGCGATCCGGGATGCCGACGCGTTGAGCATCGGCAGCAGCTGATCTGCCTGTGAGCGTGCAACCACCCCCACGCCCCAATGGGCCGCCAGCGTCCCCGCGAGCGGATCAGGACCCGGCTGGGCTGATTGACTGAGGAGCGCGATATCGGCGCCGGTGATGCTATTGAAGGCGAGGCATCAGGTCTGAGATTGGCCGTCCCAGCAGGGTCACGCCGGCATACTCCGCCCGGTCGAGCAGGGCGCTCCGCCACAAACTGGCCGGCAGCCCCGCTGGCAGTCGATCCAATGGAATGGCTGCTGAGTGCGGTTGACCTGTGCGACCTGCGGCTTGAAGTACGCCAGGGTCTGCTCTGACTGCCAGTGGTAGAGCGGCTCCCCGCTGCTGGAGAAGAAGGCGGCGAAGTCGAGCCCCCAGTCGATTTCCAGGGTTGCCGCATTCTGTTCAAACACCATCTCCAGCCGTTTTGCCAGCCTGCTTTCGCCCGACTGGCTGGCAGCAATCACCGGGGTCAGGGCTGCCACCTGCTCCAATTGCTGAAAGCGATCCAGCACCAGGGCCCGCAACTCCTCGGCCTGCTGTTGATTGATCTCACGCTGATGTTGGACAAACTGGTGCTGTAACTGCAGATAGCCGAGCGCCGCCAGTCCGCCATTGACGCCAATCAGGATCAGACTGAAGAGGAGTCCCGCCTTCCATTTGAGGCTAAAAAATCGAGCGCTCTCTTTTGCCTGTCCTGCCATGGTGCCTAAAAACCATATGAGACCAGCAGACTGAACATATTCCAGTGCTGCGTCATCGCAGAGCAGATCTGGATTCTCGACACTTGAGAGGAACATGGTGCCATTCGCACGGCCGTATTCAGCGCGCAGGATCAACTGCTCTGTCGGGTTCCCACAACAGACCCAGGGTGGTCAACTTACTAAAGCTGGTGTGGGCCGGCCGGCCAGATATCGCACTGCGCCCGCTGCCGTCGGGGTCATCCTTGTCAAAGTGGCCCTCTTCATAGCGCAGCAGCAGTTCCCAGTCAGCGGCAAGACGGTAACTCCCCTGCAGGTAGTAACCATCAACCGTTGTGTTGTTGCTGTCTAGAATCGAGCCAAAGCCACTGTATTCGAGGGGCTCCTGCATATATTCCAGGGTCAGGCTCCAGGGGCCTTCGTTGTACTGCGCAGAGGCGAGCCAGTACTCGATCCCCAGACTACCGCTGAGGGTTGGAGGCAATGGCGAGGGCAGACCTGACATCGTGCCATTCAGATCGAGCTTTACACCACTCAATGCTATACGCAGCCGCCCACCCTGCCATTCGTAGAGTAGACGACCGATTAGATTGAGCCCCTGCTGGCTCAGGTCCGGATTAAAATCGTTGATCAGATAGGTTGACTCCATGTTCTCATCGATCAGCGATTTACCTGAACCAAAGTTCAGATAGAGACTATGGTCGCCCTGATGAAGCTCTCCATAGAGCCGTATGCCATCGTTGGAGAGCACCGTATTGCGCACCCGGTCCCAATAGATGACCTGGGGCAGGAAGATGCTGGGCCGGGTGGAGGCCACATCACGGGTGTCGTTGTAGAAACCCAGCACATTCTTGTAGCGCCCGACAATAATGCCGGCGCGCCCAGTCTCAGAGATATAGGGCGAATAGTCGAACTGCGCATAGTCGACCGCCGGTGAGCCGTCATACATGCCGCCGGCACGACGCGGACAACAGCTGTCCGGAAGCCATAAGTTTCGGGCTGATGCGATAGGAGAGATTGACGCCAATCTCGCGGAATTCAGTACTGCCATCTTCACTGTTACCAAAGAAACTATTGTCGCTGGTCTTCACATAGCCCTGGGTGAGAAAGCCGTGGATCTGCAACGGCGAATCATCATCGAAAAGGCTCCCGGCGGGCGCAGAGCTGCATCTGCCCGGTAAGAAGGAACCAGCAACAGGACCCATGTCAGAGGATTATTCAGATCTCAATGATCCGGACCTCCCCATCAACCAGCCCTTCCGACAGATAACCGATAGCTCCCGGGGTTACCGACAACGAGATACATCTCCGCCTCCGAGTCCCCACGGCCGGAANTTTCGGCGGCCTTGGCCGCCGNNNTACCTGAGTAGATGCGCCGGTTCCAGGCGCGGCGCAACTGGTGGGGAAACACCCCCAACACCTGCTTGGTGAACTCCACATGCAGCGGCACCTTGTCTCCCAGTACAAACACCCGGACCGGAGTGCCATCTGGCCACTCGGTCATGCGCATAGTGAAGATGCTACGAAGCGTGGCGCGGGAGAGAGTCCTGATTGAATTCCCGCTGTTGGCAGCGAGCTCAACAGCACCGCACTGTAGCGGCAGGCAGGTCATCAACAGAGCGAAGATGGTGAATTGAAATCGTGCTTCCATCACGTACAGCAGAGTGAGCCAAATATCATTTGGCTTATCGGGATCAGCTCCCACAATTTTAGACGACAAAATCCCGCAATTAAATCATGGTAATTTTGAATGCCTTATCACTTCTGCCAGAAACGACTCCTGCTGCTCCGGGGTAACCAACTCAGACTCCTCTCGCAATGGCAGGGCAGGCAGGGCCCGACGCAGTTGATCGGCAAACAGACCGGCACCGAACTGACCAGATGGGTAATGAGGGGTGGAGTGCAGACCACAGCTGGGCGAGCGGCTCTTGAGGATGAAACCATCAAGCCGACTGACCTGTTCAAGCCAGTCGGCCGCAAACACCAGCAACCGTTCTGTCACATCCAGTGTGCGCACTTCGACACCAACCGCCCGCGCCCCTGCCTGGCTCTCCCACCAGCCGCACCGCAGGCCGCGGCACCCCCAGCCCGGGCCCCCACCTCAGGGCAGACCGGCAGCCACTCCACCCGGCCTGATAGCCCCTCGATGATCACTGTGGCCCGCTTCTCTCGAGCGTCGTAGCGCACCCGCTCCCCCAGCAGGCAGGCGCTGATACCCGACGACTGGACGCCGCCGCATCATCCGTTCACCCACAACCTATCAAAACGATATCTGGTGCATAGCGAGACATAGGCCTGAGCGCATATCAAACAAGTTCCAGTCCCGGACTAACGCTGCCTCTCCCCGCGGACCATGCTAGGATCGCCCGAGATGTGTTCAACCAAAACCACAAGCCTACTGGCNCCTGCGCCGGCTCAACCCGCTCAACGGTACCCTGCAGGGGTGTTTGGGAAAGCGACCATGCACGTGCCTTCAGCGCCGATGGCAGGCGCTGGGAGATCCAGGTGCTGAGCCACCAACCCCAGGGGCTCTGGGCCAACACCCCGATCGGCGACAAAGGCTTCTTTCCGCTTTGGCATCTTGGTCTGCCGCAAAGGGACTAAAACAGGTGCCGATCAATCCCCTGTTCGACATCCAGCAGATGATCGATGCCGCCGCACAGCTGATCGAACCGTTGCAGCTCGCCCTGCTGCACCTGCCCTTCCCGCCAGGTGATCCTTATGAACTCTGGTCCCTCGACGAAAACAGCGCTCAACCCATCGCCTTGCTCGCCAGCGTGGTCACTGACGCATCCCGGCAGAGCATAGAGGCCAGCCGCTGGGTCGCC
>AASF01001967.1 GCA_000168735.1 Candidatus Endoriftia persephone str. Hot96_1+Hot96_2
ACCTCATAAGGACTAGTCTGCAGGTTAAACGAATCGCCCTGATCCTTCAGGCCGTTGCCAGTGAGGGTGCAAACGACCTTGCTGCCCTCGGGGATTTTGCCCGACTTGATGTCGCCGCAGCGCACCGGCTAGGGAGGTGGCGGAGGCGGGCTCGCAGAACACGCCATCAGTCTGCGCCAGCAGCTTCTGCGCCGCCAGGATCTCCTCATCGGTACACTCATCGAACCAGCCGCCCGACTCCTTCTGCACCGTCCACGCCTTGTCCCAGGACTGGGGGTTACCAATGCGGATCGCTGTGGCGATGGTATCCGGATCCTTCACCGGACCGCCACGCATGAAGGGCGCGGAACCAGCCGCGGTGATAACCCACCATGGTCGGCTTGTTGTTGACGTTGCCGTGCTCGAAATACTCCGTGTAGCCCATCCAGTGGGCGGTGATGTTGCCCGCGGTTACCCACCGGCAGGCAGTGGTAGTCGGGGGCGCACTCCAGCTCTTCGATGATCTCGAAGGCGGCGGTCTTCTGCCCCTGCAGGCGGAACGGGTTGATCGAGTTGACGATGGTCACTGGGGCATGCTCGGCGATATCTTTCACCAGTTGCATACCGTCGTCGAAGTTGCCGCGGATCTGCAGGGTGACGGCGCCATACATCATCGCCTGGGCCAGCTTGCCCATCGCGATCTTACCCTCGGGGATCAGGCACAAAGGCGGTGATGCCGGCCCGTGCCGCATAGGCTGCCGCCGATGCCGAGGTGTTGCCCGTGGAGGCACAGATGATCGCGGTAGAGCCCTCCTCCACCGCCTTGGTCACCGCCATGGTCATGCCGCGATCCTTGAACGAGCCAGTGGGGGTTGAGCCCCTCATACTTGACGTAGATATCCACATCCTTGCCGAGCGTGCGGGGGATGTTGTTGAGACGGATCAGCGGGGGTGTTACCCTCACCGAGGGAGATGACGCGGGTGTCGTCGTGCACTGGCAGGCGATCGCGGTACTTGTCGATCAGGCCGGTATAACGGGATCTGAATGGCATGATGGCTCCTAAAATACTTTTAAATATCGTTTGGCCAGACCACTGCAGCTGATCTGGCGCTTTAATTCGCTCAGGCGTCGAGCTGCTCAACACGGATCCGCATCACCTGGCCGCTGACGCTATCAAGGGCCTCGATCTGCGCGATCGCCTGGTTCATCTGCCCCTCCACCACCCGGTGGCTAAGCATCACCAGCGGCACCAGGCTCTCGCCCTCTGCCGGCTCCTTCTGCTGGATCGCCTCGATGCTGATTCCCGCCTCGCCGAGGATGCCGGCGATGCGCGCCACCACACCGGGTTTGTCCTCCACCTGGATGCGCAGATAGTAGGCGGTCTCGACCTGTTCCATCGGCAGGATCGGCAGGTCGGCCAGCTCGCCGGGCTGGAACGCCAGGTGCGGCACCCGGTTCTCCGGATCGGTGGTGAGGGCGCGTACGATGTCGACGATATCAGCCACCACCGCCGAGGCGGTGGGCTCTGCACCAGCGCCGGCACCATAGTAGAGCGTTGGACCCACCGCGTCGCCCTGCACCAGCACCGCGTTCATCACCCCATCAACATTTGGCGATCAGGCGTCGCTCCGGGATCAGGGTCGGGTGTACGCGCAGTTCCACGCCTTTGTCGGTCTTGCGGGCTATACCCAAATGCTTGATGCGGTAGCCAAACTGGTTGGCGTACTCCACATCCTGGCGCTCAATTCGGGTGATGCCCTCGGTGTAGGTCTTGT
>AASF01001966.1 GCA_000168735.1 Candidatus Endoriftia persephone str. Hot96_1+Hot96_2
GCTGCTTTCGGTAGTGATCGGAACGAGTATTTTTTTTGAACTGATCCGGTCCGGTTTTTTCCCCGCTGGGCACTTCAAAGTAGGAGAAGCGGCCGGGGATGGAATTGAGGGCAAGTGGTGCATCTTGTTCAGCCTCTGGAACTGGGTGATATGGCTTATTATTGTGGCAAAATACCCTGTTTTGTCTTGGATACATATTGAAACAGTTCGGTAACATATTGAATTAAAAGGATAGAAATAGCTGGCAACGCTCTTGCATAAGACCTCTGGAATATTCCAACTAACAAAATGCAAGAGGACGTATCGATGAAGTTGACCCCCTTGGCCCTCGCAATCAGCGGGATTGCTGTTCTCCCCCAGGTAGTTGCAGAAGAGGTGGCCGAAAACCTCTCGGAACTGGTGGTGGAGGCTGAGGCACTGTCTTCTCACAGCGCTGTCGGTGATGCCGATGGAGGATGCAATAAAAGGTATCCCTGCTGACGCGGCTGAGCTGTTGCGCGGGGTAACCGGCGTACAGCGGCGCNCCGTATGGGTGGTCATGGCATTGAACCGTATCATTCGTGGCCCAGAGTCAGAACCGACTCAACATCCTGTCTGGGCGGCGCCTACATCCATGGTGGCTGTCCCAACCGCATGGATCCGCCCACTGCCTATTCCGCCATCGAGAGCTACGACAGCGTGACCGTGATCAAAGTGCTCCCAGAACAGTGCTCTACGTGGGTGAGGTGGCTGGCGGTGGCACCGTGCTGTTGTGAGCCGTGGCTGTGCCTGAGTTTGAGTGAGGGCGAGCGTTTTAAGGGCAAGGTCGATGTGGTGTTTTATTGAAAGCAACTCCAATACCAAGGGAGTTGGCTGCGGATCTGGCGGCAGGAGCAGAACAGGGCTATGCCCGCGCTATTGTTGGTTACAAGGATGCCGATAACTATGAAGATGGTGCTGGCAACGAAGTGCGCTCCGCCTACAGCCAACAAGTCAGGCAACCTGATTCTCGGCCTGACGCCGAGTTCGGAGACTCGTCTGGAGCTTAATCTCGAGGCGACCCGTGAGGATGATGTGCTGTTCCCTGGTGCCAATATGGACTCCCCCTACAGCGATGCGGACAACATCCGCTTCAAGATTGAGCATCAGCCCGATGCAGGTGTGCTCCGCAGGTTTCAAGGGTGGAGGCCTACAATTCCGATTGTCAAACATTTGAATGGGACCAAAACCTAATTTCCACTTGGCGGCAACCCCGGTAACCGCCGCGCGCAATATGAAGACGCCGAACACTTCAGATACCCTGGGTGAGCGCATCAGCGGTGATCTCATGTTGGGCGATAAGACCCTGACTCTGGGTGTTGACTACCAGAAAAAACGACCGCGATGCAGAGCGCCTGCAGGGCGCCACCACGGCGCTGACGGATGATCCCTCAGTGGTGCAGTCGATCATGTGGCCGGGTGCCGAACTGAAGCAGACTGGCTTGTTTGCCGAAATCGAGATGCCCGTGGGCAGTGAGGACAGCTTCAAGGCGGGGTTGCGTTACGACAAGGTCGATGCGTCTATCTCCCGCGGTGATGAGAAGCCCGAAGTGAGCACAAGCCCAACTCCCAATGACCTCTATGCCACCTACTACGCTAGCACCTCAGAGAGCCAAGAGCGAAAACAATCTAGGTGGTTTCCTGCGTTATGAGCACGCCATTACCCATGGGTAAACTCTATGCAGGAGTCAGCCGCAGCGTGCGAACCGCAGAATGCCTCTGAAACGCTTATGTTGCCAGCTGGATTGTGATGATGGGCAATGATACTAGCTGGGTTGGTAACCCGGAGCTTGAGCCGGAAAAAAATCATCAGATTGAGGTTGGAGTTGAGTTGGCCGATGCAGTATGGAGTAGCAGTTTCAGCCTCTACTACAATAAGGTTACCGACTACATTCTGAGGGATTTGGCAGCGGGCTCCAGGATGGCATCCTGGTTAACAACGCCACAGCCACCATTCTATCGTAACGTAGACTGCCAGCTTTGCCGGTTTTGAGTGGGATGGCACGTATCAGTTTAGTGATC
>AASF01001965.1 GCA_000168735.1 Candidatus Endoriftia persephone str. Hot96_1+Hot96_2
TTGATCAAACTCAATACTTGGGTAGATTTGCTGCAGTTCTTCCCATAGTTTAAAGACACCAAAACCACGCTCCCTAACATTGATATCATGAAAAAGAATGACGCCATTTTTCGACATTTTTGGCAGCCACGTTTCAAAATCATGCTTAACTGCATCATATGTATGCAGCCCATCGATATGCAAAAGATCTATGGAGCCTTCACTGAAATAAGGTGCAGCATCATCAAACGTCATCCGCATCAGCGTTGAAAATCTTGAATAATGCTTATTATGGTATTCACTAAGGTCCTGAAATACCTCTTCTCCATAATAAAATGAGTGTTCATCCCCTAACCATGTATCTACCGCATAGCATTTGGAACCTAATTTACTTTCCACCACTGTTTGACAAAAAGCGAGATAGGAATTACCCGTATGGGTGCCTAACTCAACAAATATTCTTGGATTTAGCCAGGTTATAAGAGTAGAACCAAACGGTATATGTCCTGACCATGCTGATGAACTCAATCGGGCAGGATTAATCAAGACAGGTTCATTCATGTGGTGATCAAAAATCATTTAACTGAATCTTCTGAATAAATGAATTGAACAGTCAGGCCCACAGAAGCAAATGGCGCATATTTCTTAATTCGGCGTTAGGTGGCCAGTTCCACCAACTGAATATCACATAATTTCTTAATATAGTTCGTCATTGAATCGCTGCCTAATTATTCCAGCTGGATTTCCAGCTACAATCTGGTAAGGCGGAACATCTTTTACCACCACGAGAACAAGCACCAATAATTGCTCCATTACCAATGGTCACACCAGAGAGGATAGTTGCACCAAACCCAATCCACACATCATGACCAATTGTGGTCGGCCCCTTACTAGCAGGATGACCATCTTTTCCAGCCAATTCATCTCCCAATGCTATCCGTAAAGGGTAGGTTGTAACCCAAGCGGAATTATGTTCTCCGCCAGCAAAAATAGTCACGTTATCAGCAATTGAACAAAATGAGCCAATCTCAATCCGCTCATCTTCATCCCACAGCATTAAACGAGGCTCTCCATATGTAAATCTCCCCACAGTAACACGTCGATCTGATGCTACGAGTGTCGGTATATTACAAATACTCTCCATCTTACTTATTAATTCTCTAGATTTTTGACATCGAAACTGATTCAAAAGGTATCCCGACTAACCCATAACGGAGTTTTTTTGATTGAACATGGATAATTACTGCATCGTGCAGCCAGTGGTGTTGTGTGTGATTTTCTGGGGTGCCATCAGCAATAGAAACCGTCATAGAATAGTCACCATTAGGAAGTAATGGTAGGTTAAAAATGTATTTAGCTTCAAGAACATCTCCAGCATGGGCGGAACAAGGCGGCTGCACATAAGTGTATGTGTGCTCACCAAATAGGGACTGCCCAAGTTTATCCTTTACGAAAAACCCAACGATAGGACTCAACAACGTTTGATTAATGTTCACGCGTATTATCAGCAGCACCCTTTCACCACCGGCCGCCAATGTGACTGGTCTTTCGTCAACGGTCATAATCTCGACCCCAACGACCTCAGCCGCACCCGTTTTCCAACCATCAGAATTTGCTATATCTTCAAAAAAACTAATTCTAGTGTCATCTTCTTCTGGTTTGTTACTTTTATCATCAAGCACTTTAGGTTTTTTTATAGAATTCAGCTTAACGCTCTCACCATAGACTTCCTGATTACAATACTGGGTATATTCCTTGCTTAACTTTCTCTGCATCAGCAAACATTCTTATTTCCCCATCAGATAGCCAGATAGATTGTTGGCACATATTATTAATGGCATTCACATCGTGACTAACAAACAATACCGTTCCAAATTCCATAAATCGCCGTAAGAACCGCATACATTTCTGTGTAAAAATTGCATCCCCAACTGCCAGTGCTTCATCAATCACCAGAATATCCGCATCAACGTGCGCTATAACCGCAAAACGCTAATCGCATAGTCATCCCACTTGAGTATGTCTTTATTGCTTGCTCAATAAAGTCGCCTATATCTGCAAAGGCAACTATTTTCTCATATCGTTTATCGACTTCTTCGGTTGAAAGCCCTAGCACCGACGCATACATGTAGATGTTGTCACGTCCAGAATATTCTGGATTAAAACCAGAGCCAAGTTCTAAAAGTGCTGCTACACGGCCATTTATTTCTACAGTACCATTGCTTGGTGTTAGAGTGCCGCAAATGAGCTGGAGCAGCGTGGACTTTCCTGAACCATTACGCCCAATGATGCCAACGGTTTCTCCTCTCTTAATTTCGAATGAAACATCTTTTAGTGCCCAAAACTCTTTAAAGTATTGTTCTTGTTTTATTCCAACTAATTTCTGCATCCTCGGTAAAGTAAATTGCTTAAGGCGATCATGAGGAGCATCATAGATTTGATAGCACTTACTTAGATTATTTGCACGAATCACGAAATCATTAGAGGACATCTGCAAATCCCTTTCGGGTTTTTTGAAACCACGCGTACCCAAGCCATAAAATGCTAATCGAAACTAGCGCATATATGGATAATCCATACCAATCGGGTTGATTACCCCAAATCAACACTTCTCTAGCTTGCTCAATAATAAACGTAAGCGGATTAGCCATGATGTAAGAATGGTATTTTACCGGCATAGCGCTTAGTGGGAAAAATACGGGCGAAAGAAACAAAAGTATGGTTGTAATTATTCCAGTCGTCTGCCCTATATCACGAACATAAACGCCTAATGAGGCCAACGCCATGGAAATTCCTAACATCAAAATGATCAACGGCAGCAATACAATGGGAATCAGCAGCACAGTCCAAGACAAAGAACCATTCAAAAAAAAATAAAGCAAAGCAATAAAACAGCAAGGCTTACAAAACTGTGAAATATGGCTGAGCCAAGACTAATAAGAGGTAACATCTCCAAAGGAAAAACAACTTTTTTTACATAATTAATATTACCGAGGATGAGTCCAGGAGCTCGATTTAATACTTCTGCAAGAAGTCCATGTGCAATCAGACCAGCGAACAATATAACTGCAAAGCTAGTATTACTTTCTTCATTGCCTATTCCCCACTTTGTTTTAAAGACAACGGAAAAAACAAAAGTATAAACAACCAACATGAGAACTGGATTGATAAATGACCAAAGCAATCCTGCATAGGAGCCTTTGTAACGGCCCACTACTTCTCGTTTAGTCATCTGTATGATGAGTTCACGATGCAGAAAAATGCTTTTGGTCAAGAAAATCAATGAGGTGGGATGATTTTCATGAGGATTCATTGTGCTTCAAGTACCTCTTCCGTACACAACGCCATGGCATGATGCCACTCCGGCATAGTCACTCCAAAACGTGTTGCCAGTGAACTTGAGTCCATCTGTGAATTTTTGGGTCTCGGCGCAGGGAGTGGGTAATCTTCGGTAGCAATCGGCAAAACACTTCTTGTTTTGATTCTTCCTGCAATGTCGAATTGACTGGCTCTCGCAATGATAGCTCTGGAAAAACCATGCCATGTTGTTTTTCCACTAGCGCAGAGATGGTATGTGCCAGATACGCCCACACCAGTCTGTCGTTCTTTTTGTACAGCAAGCAGTATATGAGCTGTTGCATCTGCAATATTACGCGCCCAGGTTGGAGCGCCATACTGATCTGCAACAATGCGTAATTCTTTACGCTCTTGAGCTAATCGTAATATGGTTTTAAGAAAGTTATTACCGCGCGCTGCATAAACCCATGTAGTGCGTAGAATTAAGTGGTCACACCTTGATTGGATAACAGCTTTTTCACCGGCAAGC
>AASF01001964.1 GCA_000168735.1 Candidatus Endoriftia persephone str. Hot96_1+Hot96_2
CCTTGATCAGCGTCATGCCGCAGATGTTCGATGCCTTGCAACAGCAGGGCGTGGTTGGCCGGGCGCTGCAACGGGGACAGGCGGAGTTAAGACTCTGGAATCCGCGGGACTACACCAGCGATCTGCACCGCACGGTGGATGACCGCCCCTATGGCGGCGGCCCAGGCATGGTGATGAAGTACGAGCCACTGGCAGGCCGCTATCGAGGCCGCCAGGAGTGGCCGGCCGGATGCGAAGCTGGGCCTATCTGAGTCCGCAGGGGGCAGCGCTTCGATCAGCGGGTCGCGACAGAGATGGCCGCCTCAGGTGAAGATCTAATCCTGATCGCGGGTCGATACGAAGGGATCGACGAGCGCATCATCGAGCGCAATGTCGATCAGGAGTGGTCGATCGGCGATTATGTGCTGAGCGGTGGTGAGTTGGCGGCGATGGTGCTGATGGACGCAGTGATCCGCCTGTTGCCCGGGGTGCTCGGTGCGGCGGAGTCGGCTGAGCAGGATTCGTTCATGGACGGCCTGCTGGGATTGCCCGCACTACACCCGTCCAGAACTGATAGACGGCATGCAGGTGCCGAAGATCCTGCAGAGTGGTAATCACGAGTTGATTCGACGCTGGCGCCTCAAACAGGCGCTAGAGCGGACGTTGCAGCGGCGGCCCGATCTTCTGCAAGGGCGCCGGATGACGGCCGAAGAAGAGAAGCTTTTTAATGAAATCAGAGCGGCGTCGGGAGACGCGGAGCGAGAACAGGAGCAATAGACCATGAGCAAAATCATCGAGCAGCTCGAAGCCGAGCAGATGGGCCGTGAGGTTCCAGAGTTTGGCCCCGCGCGACACCCGTGATTGTTAAGGTGCGGGTAAAAGAGGGTAGCCCGTGAGCGGCTGCAGGCGTTCGAGGGTGTGGTCATCGCCAAGCGTAACCGTGGCCTCAACTCTGCATTCACCGTGCGTAAGATGTCCCACGGGCGAAGGCGTCGAGCGCGTGTTTCAGACCTACAGTGCACTGGTGGCCGATATCAAAGTGACCCGTCGTGGCGACGTGCGTCGCGCCAAGCTCTACTACCTGCGCGGTCGTACTGGTAAGGCAGCACGCATTAAAGAGAAGATCTAACCTCCTTCTCCTGGTCATCGATAAAGAGCCGTTCCGGCCTCGGCTGGAGCGGCTTTTTTATGCCTGGCAAAGTGCAAGCATACTGGCTTGCAGCGACAACTCTCTGGATGAGAGACTGCGGGCTTTGTCACGGCAGGGCCTAATGATGCAGACATTCTACTGGCACGACTACGAAACCTGGGGCGCCGATCCCGAAGCGGGACCGGCCGGCCCAGTTTGGCGGACTGCGTACCGATGCGGAGCTGGAGCCGATCGGCGAACCGTTGGTGATCTACAGTCGTCCCAGCGATGATATGCTGCCCCAGCCGGAGGCCTGCATGGTGACCGGCATCAGCCCGCAACTGGCGTACGCAAAGGGCGTGCCCGGAGGCAGAGTTCATTGCCCAGATCCATCGTGAGTTGGCCCAGCCTGGCCACCTGTGGGGTCGGGTACAATTCGATCCGCTTCGATGACGAGTTCACCCGTTTCACCCTCTATCGCAACCTCTTCGACCCCTACGCCCGGGAGTGGCAGAATGGCAACTCCCCGCTGGGACATCATCGACATGGTGCGCCTCACCCATGCCTTGCGACCAGAGGGGATAGAGTGGCCGAGCGATGCGGCAGGGCGGCCCAGCTTCCGTCTGGAACTGCTGACCGCCGCCAACGGCATCGCCCACCAGGCGGCTCACGATGCCCTTTCAGACGTGTACGCGACCATCGCCCCTGGCGCGGCTGATCAAACAGCGCCAGCCGCGCCTCTACGGCTACCTGCTGAGCCATCGCAACAAGCATCAGCTGCGTGACCTGCTCAACCTCAAGGCGACGCCTCCCATACTGCTGCATGTCTCCTCCATGTACCCGGTTGAGCTGGGGTGCATCGCGCCCGGTGGTGGCGCTGGCGCAACATCCGACGAACAGTAACGGTGTGATTGTCTTCGACCTGCGCCAGGGATCCAGTGCCGCTGTTGGAATTGGATGATGAGCAGATCCATCAGCGTCTATTTACCCCGACCGCTGATCTGCCTGAAGGCGTGGAGCGTATCCCGCTGAAGACGGTGCATCTCAACAAGTGTCCGGTGCTGGTGCCGACCAACACCCTGACGGGCGGAAGCGGCGGAGCGTTGGCAGATCAACCTTGAACAGGGCGGAACGGGCATCGCCCAGCAGCTGCTGTCAGCGCCTGAGTTGCAGGCGAAGATTAGCCGTGTCCACCAGATGAAGCAGTTCGAGCCTCAGACGGACCCGGATCTGAGTCTGTACAGCGGTCCATTCTTCAGTGAAGACGATCGTCGCCGCATGCAGCAGATCCGCGAGACTCCGGTTGATCAGCTGGCCGGGCTGCACTTTGCGTTTGACGATGCGCGCCTGCCGGAGATGCTGTTTCGTTACCGCGCCCGCAACTGGCCGGAGACGCTCAACGAAACGGAGCGGCAGCGCTGGGATGAGTATCGTCAGACACGTCTGTTTGATGCGGATGGCGGTGGTGCTATCCAGCTGGATGAGTATCTGGCCCAGCTTGATCTGCTGGCGGCAGATGAGGGGCTCTCCGCTGAGCGCCGCGCACTACTTCCCAAACTGCTGGAGTGGGCGGAGCGCGTCGCGGAGAGCGGCTAAAGAGCCTCTGAACGAATCATGGACGGGTAGCCTTGCCGTTCGAATTTCTGCTCGCTCAGATTTCTTCAGAGGCCCCTGATC
>AASF01001963.1 GCA_000168735.1 Candidatus Endoriftia persephone str. Hot96_1+Hot96_2
GCCCTTGATCCTGATCGTAGATGTTGGGCAGGGCGTAGAGCGCCCCGACCAGGATCACGATCACCACCAACAGGTTTTTCCACAGGGGGTATTGATTCATCGCGATATGGCTTGTTGCGACGCCGGAGAGAACCGGCGAACTGTTCCTGACTAAGGTGCCTCTGAACGAATCATGGACGGTACTCTTATGGTACAAATTCATCCAGAGGCTCCTGACGGATCGGCGGTTGCCGGTCCGTCACATCTCCTTGATAGAGCCCTTTGGCAGAACCGATTCCACTGCCTGGCGGCGCATCTTCAGCTCGACGCCTTCGGCGACCTCCACGGTGATGAAGTTATCGCCCCAGGCCGGTGATCCTACCGACGATGCCGCCGGAGCTGGCGATCTCATCCCCCTTGGAGAGACTCTCGACCATCTTACCGTGCTCCTTCTGGCGCTTCACTTGAGGCCGGATCAGAAGGAAGTAGAGCACCACACCAAACAGGACCAGCGGCAACAGCCCCATCAGGGGGATCCTGTCCAGCGCCGGCCGCGCCTTCGGCAAATGCATCGGAAATAAAGAAGCTCATGGTTTTTCCCGCTAATTTCTTTGGAAAGTCATCATAGCCGCCGCCAAATCGCCTGGCGGCGGCAAAATCAGCCGCGGATTATGACACAGAAGCATTGAAGATGCAGTGGCCAAACCAACGGCCGTCGCCCCGAATCCGGTATCTTACTCGCGCATCCGATAAAACTCCGCCACAAACGTCTCCAGCCGGCCAGCCTCGATCGCCTCTCTGAGGCCACGCATCAGCGACTGGTAGTAGTGGAGGTTGTGAATGGTGTTGAGGCGATGACCGAGAATCTCGTTGCAACGCTGCAGATGGCGCAGGTAGGCGCGACTGTAGTTGCGACAGGTGTAGCAGTCACAGAGCGGGTCGAGGGGCCCCTCATCGTACTGGTGTACCCGCGTTGCGGATCAAGGG
>AASF01001962.1 GCA_000168735.1 Candidatus Endoriftia persephone str. Hot96_1+Hot96_2
GATCAACCAGCGGTGCCGGATCCATTTCGCCATTGACGCCGATATAGAAAGCGATGCGCTTTGCCTTGAGGAACCTAATCTCACGAGAGGCACGATTTGCCATGAGCCGTGCGTGTGCCGAGATTGTCTGAGGTGTGAGCTGGCGTCGTTGGGCACGAATCGATTGACGGAGCTTGTGGATGTTCATGATGAAGAGTTGGGGGGTAGACACCTCCCGGCAAATGCCGTCGCGGACCATTGTTCTTGAACCGGTAGGGTTCAAGTGGGAACAACAGCGGCCTTCTAAGGCTTTCCGCTGGTGTGCGGACATGCACACTGAAGACCCGCATTATGCTCCCAGGGCACTAATTAGGCTCAAGAAAATACCCGGGCCACTAACGCGCACCACAGGAGGTGTCTGAGTGAAAGGCTAAACCGAAATGGCTCAAAGTTCCAGTTGATTGCTCGAATTGATTGCGATCTCGATTTTTGCCTGAAGATTTTGGAGGCGTTGCGAGATCACCTGGACAGCGTCCGATTTTGTCTCTTTGGCGCGCCAGCAGCTCGTGCGCGATATTCAAGCCGGCCCATCACGGCGATGCGTTCGGTGCCGATCACCCGGGCCAGCTTGGGCGGATCTCACGCATCTTGGAGTCGAGCAGGCGTGCGGCGGAGATTAACTCCTCCTGCTCCTCGGGCGAGCAGGAGACCCGGTACTCCTTTTCGAGTATCAGAACCTTGACCGGCCTTTGTGAGTCGTTCACTGTGTGGATTCCATCGATTTGAGGCGGGTGATCATTGCCTCGACCCTGTTTCGTGCTAGTTCAGTTTTCTCGATCAGGGCAGCGCGCTCTGCAACCAGGCTCTCCTGGCGGGCCCGCAAGGACTTGTTCTCGTTACTCAGATGGGTGCAGGCGCGAATCAGCTCGTCCACTTGGGATTCGAGTTTTTCTAAGTCGATTTCCGCATTGTTGATGGAATCATTCTGGCTCATGCTGACCAATATAGAGTGCCCCCCTTTAAGGGTCAATCTTCCGGCACTCATGATATGATCGCCACCTCGACCGGCTTGTGCATCGGCAGAAAACCTCATGAATTAAGGGCGA
>AASF01001961.1 GCA_000168735.1 Candidatus Endoriftia persephone str. Hot96_1+Hot96_2
TTTAAACGAATCGCCCTTAGCTGATCTCGGTCAGCAGCGAGGCGACCTCATCGAGGATTTCCGGATCGTTGCTGCTGTTGGCCGCCATCAGGCGACGCCCCATATATTCGTAGAGGTCATCAAGGTTGCGGGGCAATATCACCACCACTCTCTAAATCGGAGTGCGCCGCGCAGGCCGTTGATGATAGACAACGCCCAACTGATATGCCGGCTCTTCTGCCCCATATCCTTGCGCTGTATGAACCCCTTCGCCGCCGCCATCTTGTCCAGCGCACCCTCCATCAACATCTGGACGAGCCGGTGCGGACTAGCGTAGGCAACCTCTGAGCTGGTTGCCACCTGTCCATACTGGGATATTCCACGCTTTTTTAAATGGCTCATGGGTAATTATGCCTCACGACTGTTTCTCATTCTTGTCTGGATCACCGCTCTCTGCAGCGCTCTTTCCCTCTAGGAAGAGTCTCTTTGTTTCCATCCCATACCAGTCAGGCTCTCATCTCCTTCAACCATCTCATTTATATTTAGGATGAGAGCTGTTGCGAAAGAAAACTGCTGGTAGTTTGCAACTGCCCCATTAACGAGTCGAGCGCGGCGAACTGGGCCCGATAGCGTCGTTCAGTCAGATCGAGACGATATTCAAGCTGATTCTGTCGATCCTGCAGGGTATCAATGCGGGCAGCCAGTCCATCCTCACGCGCATCCACCATACCATCAGCAGTCAGCAGATCGTGGGCGAGATCACCCAAGCGTTTGGCAAATCCCTGATCACTGTCCGCGAACAACCTGCTGACCCCGCTGAAATCGGAATCCATCGCCTTGCTCAATGCGCTCTTATCAAGACTCATCCGGCCATCCTTGCCGATGGAGAGCCCCACTTCTGTCATATGGGTGTAGCTGCCACCAGTACTCGAGGCACCACTATTGACTATGCCAAGCATCAGGCTTTCCATGGGTCAGCAGGGTGCTGTCTCCCGCCAACTGCCCATCATAAAGGCTATCGATGGTATTGCGCAGATTGTTGAAGGCGGTAGCAAATGCATCCACTGACTCGGCAATAGCGTCATCATCTCTGCTGAAATCGACCGTGCCACTACCAGTTGTTTTAAGATTAAGGGTCACACCCTGAATCGCATCACTGATCGTATTCGAACTACTGGTCACACTAAAGGTATCGACGGTCAATTGGGCATCTTGAGCAGCCGCCACCTGAGTCAGGTTCTGCGTACCTGCCGCCTCGTAATGGAGTTGGGAAAGCCCCTGCATCCCCCGAGACCACCACCTCAACGGCATTCGACGCACCGCTGTCATTCGAAGTCAGGATCAGGCGGCTGCCACCACTCTCGTTGAGAATGGTGGCGGCCACCCCTGGATTATCACTGGCCTGATTGATCGCATCTCGAATGCCCGCCAGGGTGTTGTTACTGCTGTCGATGGTGAGACTGAAGCTGCCACTGCCCACCGAGATATCCAGAGTGCCGGCTTCCCACCACAAGTATCCTTGTTGGTAAAGGTAGTGGAGGCGAGCTTGTGGCGTTGAGCCAGTTGGGTGACGTTGATATTGAAGCTGCCCACATTGGCAGTCTCATCCGCACTGGCGGTAAAGGCATCCGCGTTGGAGGATGAACCGGAGAAGACCTGGGAACTTGGAGAGAGAGCCCAAGCCATCCATAGCCGTTTCAAAATCCGACACAGCATCTGCGCAGCTGGCCATAGGCGCTGATCTGCGCGTTGACCTGGCTCTCCTGATTCTGCAGACGATCCAGCGGCAGCCGCTCCAGGTTCATCAACTGATCAATGATGCTGTTGACATCGAGCCCAGATCCAACACCGGGAGCGAGAATAGAAGCCATGATCGTCTCCCCTCCATTTAATTTGTTTTACCCTGGAGGAGAGTCCATCCAGGGTGAAAGTCTAAGTTTGAACTCTACAGCGGGCAAGCCCGATCTCTTTCAGGCTTTCGCCTTAAGGATCACCCCAGAATTCTCTTGCATACGCCTGTGCAAGCCGGATGACCTCTTCAGGTGGGATCTGGCGAACTAGTTCGTCCCGATCCAGATCAATTACCTTGATGATTGTCTTGCCACTCTCCTCATCCACGCTGAAACTTGGAGTGAGCGCTTTCTTGTTGCTGGACCTTCTGATTGAGCTCTTCAACCATCTTGTCCAGCCGCTCAAGACTGCCCTGGGACTCCTCTTCAGCCTGGTCTTGATGGATCGATATATTCCGCTCAGCAACCTGACGTGCAGCTTCTGCTGGCCTGGCCTGCTCCACCCATTGGGGGCTGGGTCGTCCGGCTGAACTGAAGCAGCGATCCCATTGTTACTTCGGTTGTCATTGCATCCACCCTGAGGCTGATCTCTTCGAGTCTAGTGCATCCGGGCTAGATCACCCGGATGCCGGTCGATGAGCTTACTGCAACAGCGCCAGGGCACTCTGCGGAACAACATTGGCCTGAGACAGTATCGAGACACCAGCCTGCTGTAGGATCTGCGTCTTTGTCAGTGCCGCGGTCTCCGCCGCAAAGTCGGCATCCTGAATCCGGCTGCGTGAAGCAGTGAGGTTCTCAGCGTAATTCGAAAGATTTGAGATAACCGCCTCGAAACGATTCTGCACGGCACCGAAGGTTGCTCGATTCTGAGCCACTGATGTGATGTCGTTTTCGATACCGGTGGATGCGGTGCTCAACTCTGCCGATGCGGCGGAGGCACTACTGACATTGATGGTGCCGGTAGCGGTCAGGCTTGAAGCGTAGGCATTCAGGCTGGTCAGGTCGATAGTTTTGACGCTCACCTGGTGACTGGCCTTGCCATCCTGACCCACCTGGAAGCTCATGCTGGCAGTGGCGGACAACAGGGAAGTACCATTGAACTCGGTGGTCTGCACGATACGGGAGATCTCCTGAGTCAGCTGATCCACCTCCTTCTGCAGGCCGGTGCGATCTTCAACGGTAGCGTTGGATGACTGCACCGCAATCTCACGAATCCGCTGCAGGTTGTTGGCGATCTGACCGAGGGCACCTTCCGCAGTCTGACCAAGTGAGATGCCGTCTGCCGCGTTACGTGTGGCCTGATTCAGACCGCGGATATCCGCAGTCATCTTTTCAATCTGATAGAGACCCGCCGCGTCGTCTTTCGCGCTGTTGACGCGCAGACCGGAAGATAACCGCTGCAGGGATTTGGCTAGATCGTTCTGTGTGGAAGAGAGGTTACGCTGGGCGTTCAGCGACATTACGTTTGTATTGACTACGAGTGCCATAACTTTTCTCCTAATCACCCGGCGATGCTGTACATCAAGCCTGGGCATCGGGTTTGCATTTAGCAGATATACCTTCAAGAGTGATGGTATTTACCGCTTCCGGCCTCTGTAACGGCAGCCTGCCAGGGATCTTTAACCCCTCCCCTTATAAAAAGACAGCTCTGCACTCACTGATAACGATTTGTTTTTAATGAATAATCAAACATTCCATGAGAAAGGCAAAAAATGGAA
>AASF01001960.1 GCA_000168735.1 Candidatus Endoriftia persephone str. Hot96_1+Hot96_2
ACGAATCGCCCTGATCAAAACGGGCAACCCAGCCAGCTCATCGTAGATATGGCAGTCGTCACATTCTCTCCGAGCGGTTGATGTGATCGCGTGCCTTTACCCTCTGGCAGCAGCGTTATTATGACAGCCGGTACAATGAATCGGCGTGCCTTTAAACAAGCCGTTTTCATGGCAACTTTCGCACTCAACTCGTTTGTGACCACCTGTCAGGGGAAAGCCTGTCATGAAGTGGTCGAAACTTTCATCTTGTGCGTTGCCCGTGGGCAACCAGATGACAGATAAGGCAAGCAGTAGCGCCAACAGCCCCGCTGGGAGCCACGAAGAGTTTGGATATCATTATCTTTTTCATTGGTCGTATCTCTGTAACCCGAGGGTAGGTTATCGCTTCAGCATCTGAATATCGGAGAATGAACGGCTCGTATGACATCGCTCACAGCGCCTGCCAAAACGCCTTGCGATGTTTGTCCTGCTGACTATGGCAGCTGTAGCAGGTCTGACTCATCTTGTTATCAGGATCTATTTTTATTTTGTGGCAGGAGTGACAACTCAATCCCTCATGTTTGCCTTCCAATGGATAATCGGTCTGGCGCGCATGTTCGAATAACCCAGAGGGACCAATCGTTAGGGGTATGGCAGTTCTCGCAGCTATCGAGGAAGCGCCCTTCATGGACATCATCCTGTTGATGGCATGTGTGACAGGCCTTTTCTGCATCCTTGAAGCGACCACTGATGTGGCATGACTCACAAGCGAGTGCTGAATGTTGTCCAATCAGTGGGAAGCCACCCAGATCGTGGTCGAATAGGACATCGACGCTCCATCCCTTGTTCATTGTGGCAGCGCTGGCACTGATCACCCTGCTGCTCGTTGTGGCTATCGTCATCCATATGACATGCCACACACTCCATACGCAAGGCGCGCTTCTTACCCGCTACCTTGTTGGCACGCCTCGCACACCAATCCATCATGCTTACCACGAAGAGGAAAGTGGGTGTCCTTGGCATGATCAAAGGCGACTTCACTCCACCCCTGAGTTGTGTGGCACTTCGTACACTTTTCACCATTGACTCCTTTGTGCACATCATCCAGGCGATGGCAGCTGTAACAACTCTGCTTCGGCTTTTTCTCATAAGGATTATCCTGATGGCAGCCATTGCAACTTGCTTTTTTGTGCCCACCTTTAAGCTTGTATTTGGTATCCAGATCGTGATTGAAGTGGAGGTCCTTCCATTCCTGAGTGATGTGGCAAGCAGGACAGCTGTTGCCATATTTACCTGAATGTACATCGTTGAGCTGATGACATGCCACACAAGCCAACGGTGTATCTTTATAGTTTTCTCCCGCGTGACAGAGCTTGCAGCCAAGTTCCCGATGTTTCCCCTCCAGCGGGTAGTTAGTGTCCAGGTCGTGGTCAAACTCCGCCCGCTTCCACGCCTCTTCCTGATGACAGTTATCACAACTCTTGCCCAGTCGACCACGGTGATTGTCATCCTGTTCGTGACAGGAGAAACAGTCGCTCTTGGCCTGAGAATAGGCCTGCTTCTTTGGGTGGCAGGCGCGACAGGCTAGTGACTGATGTGCCCCCCTGAGGACAAAATCACTTGCCTGATGATCAAAAGCGGCTTCATCAAACAACACAATCCGGGCCGAGCGCCCCTTGTGATCGGTATGACAGTGTTTACATGCGCTGTTTCGGACATTTTCAGAACGCCCATGGAAACCTTTGCGGTTTTTTATATCCTCCGCAATATTCTGATGGTCGTGGCAGGCGAGGCAACGACTGTTCTGCTCAGCCTTTTTCAGCTTCTCATGGCATTGCTCGCACTGCTGTTCAAAGCGGGCATGCCCCTGAATCACCTCACCAGGCATGATCAGGCTATCCAGCACACCACCTGGCCATGACTGGCTCAATCAGTACGATCAACAGCAGAATAAGCAGACGGGCAGAATAAAGACCGGGAGCTGAAAACATTGCAGTGAATGGAGAGTAAAAGTGAATTTTCAATATGCATGTACCGCATATATATGAATCACACCCGTAATCAGCATCATGATGAACAGCGGCAGATGCAACAGGTGCCAGAGCGAAAACAGGCGTTCATAGAAACGCAGCTCCAACACGCGGATTGTAGCCACCCGATGTTCGTGAAGGAAGGTCCGCATCTGCTTTACGTTTGCCCTGACTTTATGGCGTGACCATTGCCGCTCCCCTGCCGTCACCTTGAGCGCCGCCAGCAACTCCCGTTCAAGTCGGCGATAGAGGCGGTACGCCTGCCAACGGCTGCTGAGCCAGCGGATAAAACTGCTCACTACACCTGCAGGCAGATTCGACACCCGCAACGCAAACTGCTGCAGTCTTTCTCTAGCATCGGGCACTGCAGCAAGCAGTCCTGCCTGTTGTTCGATCAGTACAGAAAAATCGGTCTGCATTCGGGAAAAGACCTGTTTTTTTCCGTAGAGGCCACAGTGGATTCTTGAATAGATATAGCGCCCAATCACACCACTGCCGGCAACCAGCAACATGCTAAACAGCGCCACCCGTCCGTTCAAAGAGCCCAACTGGAAGTTTGAGTGCAACACCACCAGGGTTGGCCCCATCACGCCAAACAACATGTGCAACTGGAACCAGAATTTCACACTGAGCATGCGGCGCATCCACTTCACGCGTTTGCGCATCGAATAGAGCAGCAGCAGGAGCATCATCGAACCACCGATGATACCGAGCGCGTACCCTATGCCCTGTTCCGGCGTCCAGATGCGCTCTTCACTGTTGATCCAGCCAACATAGAGCAGCGCTGCAACCAGCAGCG
>AASF01001959.1 GCA_000168735.1 Candidatus Endoriftia persephone str. Hot96_1+Hot96_2
GTTAACGAATCGCCTTGATCAGCGGATAGGCGGCCAGGTTAACCACCACCATGAGTAGCGGCAGAGAGTACTGCACCAGATTGTCAGCGGCAGAGTAGATGCCCGCCTCGCTGTCACCACTGATCGCCGAGAGCATGATCCGGTCGGTCACCGAGACCAGCGTCAGCAGCACAAAGTTAACCGCCAGCGGCCAGCCAAAATGGCCCAGCTCACGTAGCCGGCTGGCGATGTGCGGCCCTGGACGGATCATTTCACGCCAGAGTCGAAGATTGATAACACTACCCAACAGGGTAGCGAGTAACAAACCCATTAACAGGGCCACCACACCATCATAACCAGCCTCGATCAGCGCCAACGAGATCAGCAGCGCAGCGACCGACTTGACCAGGCTGGTCACCCCAAAACGGGCTGGTCGAGCACCGGAGCGCAGTAACTCCAGGGTCATCTCGAATCCACCCAGCGACCACATCAGCAACAGCGCCAGCAACACCAACCAACCCCCATCGGAGAACCAGACAAGCGCGCCGACAAAGGGCAATACCCCCAGCAGACTCGCCGTCACAAAACCGATGAGAATGGGCTTGGCCCAACCCCCTGGGCCGGATCTGGGTAGCGTGGACGCAGCCGGGTGATGCTTACCCTGAGCCAGTAATAGAGGAAAATGTTGAAGAAACTGACCAGCGAAAAGATTACCGAAAAACGACCATACGCCTTGGGGATCCAGCAGCCGAGTGTAGAGGATCAGCGCCAGCAGATTGATCAGGCCCGGGCCGAATTTGGCAAAAAAATAGATCAGCGTGTGTCGAAGCAGCATAATATCTCTGTGATCGCAGCCAGACTGTGGCAGCCGCCCTCGTCCAATTGGGGCGCGCTGTAGCGACCGGGGGCTCTGTCTGTGGCAGAATCATCAGCCGCTGAGCCAGGCGAGCCATCGCATCATGTAGAGGCCGCCGCCGATGATACCCGAGCGAAGAGTCACACAGGAAGCGCCATGCCGCATCTGATCAATTTCATCCCGCCGCGCTTTCGCTCCACTGGCACCGCTTTTCTGCATGATCTGCTGATGGTGCCGCTGGCCTGGCTGGGTGCCTACTGGCTGCGCTTCAATCTGGAGACAATCCCCGACGACTATCTCCAGGCCGGGCTGTTTGCGCTGCTGATCTTGCTGCCGGTACAGGCCGCCACCTTCCTCTTCCTCGGGCTCTATCGGGGCATCTGGCGCTTCTCCTCACTGCCCGACCTGCTGCGCATCCTCAAAGCCATCGTCATCGGGTACCGCGATTGCTATGGTGATCCTGTTCCTGATCACCCGCGGCGTCGGCATCCCCCGCTCGGTGCCTTTGCTCCACGCGCTGCTGCTAGTGATACTGCTGAGCGGGCCGCGCCTACTCTACCGCTGGCTAAAGGATCATCACCTCTACCTCTCCGCCGGTCAGCGAGTGCTGATCGTCGGCTCCGGCAAAGCCGGTGAGATGCTCACCCGCGACATCCTGCGCAATCGCCGCGAGGCATTCCAGCCGATCGCCTTCGCCGATGACAACCGTCGCCGCCACAAGCGCGAGATCCACGGCATCCCGGTGGCTGGCGCCTGCCAGCAGATTCCCGGCCTGGTCCGCGAGCACGAGATCGACCTGATCATGATCGCCATCCCCTCCGCCACCTCCAAGCAAATGCGCCGGGTGGTGGAGTATTGCGAACAAGCCGGCGTGCCCTTCCGCTCGGTGCCGCAACTGCAGGATCTAATGTCGGGCAATGTACAGATCAACCAGCTGCGCGAGGTCAGTATCGAGGATCTGCTCGGCCGCGAACCGGTCTCCCTCGACTGGCCGGAGATCCGTCAGGCGCTGGCTGGCAAACGCATCCTGGTCACTGGTGCCGGCGGTTCGATCGGCTCCGAACTCTGCCGTCAGCTCGCCGCCCTCGGCCCGGCGCAGCTGGTGCTGTTCGAGAACAGTGAGTTCAACCTCTACACCATCGAGATGGAGCTGCGCCAGCACTTCCCACAACTGAATCTTGCCTACCAGCTGGGGGATGTCACCGACGCCGCCTATCTCAACCACGCCTTCGACCAGCACAGCCCACAAGTGGTGTTCCACGCCGCCGCCTACAAGCATGTGCCGATGCTCGAGCCACAGCTCCGCCAGGCGCTGCGCAACAACGTGCTCGGTACCCAAAACGTCGCGCTGGCGGCACACCGCTGCGGCTGCTCCGACTTTGTGTTGCTCTCCACCGACAAGGCGGTCAACCCGGCCAACATCATGGGGGCAAGCAAACGCGCGGCGGAGATCTTCTGTCAGAATCTGAACCGGCAGTCGCAGACCCGCTTCATCACGGTGCGCTTTGGCAACGTGCTCGGCTCCGCCGGTAGCGTGATCCCGCTGTTTCGTCAGCAGATCGCCTGCGCAGGCCCAGCTCACCGTCACCGATCCGCGCATGGAGCGCTACTTCATGACCATCCCCGAGGCCTGCCAGCTGATCATGCAGACCATGGTGCTGGGGCAAGGCGGTGAGATCTTTGTCCTCGACATGGGCGAGCCGGTGAAGATCAGCTATCTGGCAGAGCAGATGATCCGCCTCTCCGGCAAAACCCCCGGCGAGGATATCGAGATCGAGTACATCGGCCTACGGCCCGGCGAGAAGCTCTATGAGGAGCTGTTCCATGAGAAGGAGCAGCTGGAGGGCACCGCCCACGAGAAGGTGCGGCTGGCGCGCCACCGGCAGGTCGAGTGGATGGCACTGAACGCCACTCTGGAGCAGATCACCGCCGCCTGCGAGGCGATGGATGAGGCGAAGCTGCTGGAGCTGCTGCACCAGCTGGTGCCGGAACATGGCCCCAAGCCGGAGCAAGCGAAGAAGAGCGACTCCGCCGAGGTGATCTATCTCAACTCATCGCCGCAGAGTTGATCCGGCAGATCAACGCACCAGCCCCGCCTCAACCTTGTCTCGTGTCTCCTTGCCCACCAGCCGTTCGATCAGCACCAAAGTGAAATCTATCGCGGTACCCGGCCCGCGCGAGGTGATC
>AASF01001958.1 GCA_000168735.1 Candidatus Endoriftia persephone str. Hot96_1+Hot96_2
GGGATCGGCTCAAGGATCAGATCGAACCGCTGCCCGGGCGACTGGTGCTCGATGTGGGCTGCGGCAACGGCTACCACTGCTGGCGCATGGCTGGGGTGGGCGCACGTCAGGTGATCGGCATCGACCCGACCCAGCTGTTTCGTGATGCCAGTTCGAGGCGATGCGCCACTTCCTCGGCCGCAGCTATCCGGTCGAGGTTCTGCCCCTGGGAATTGAGGATCTGCCGGCCAATCTGCCAGGGGTTTGATACGGTCTTTTCGATGGGGGTGCTCTACCATCGGCGCTCACCGTTCGAACATCTCTCCGAGTTGAAGGGGGCCCTGCGAAAGGACGGCCAGTTGGTGCTGGAGACCCTGGTGATCGAGGTTGGGGCTAGGAAGTAGGTTGCTGGGTGCACGGACGGGGCGTTACGCGAAGATGCGCAACGTCTGGTTCATCCCTTCGCCTGCGACCCTAGAGAGCTGGTTGCGGCCGCGTCGGCTTCAGGCAGATCCGCACCCTGGATGTGAGCCACGACCACCACCCGAGGCACAGCGCGCTACCCGCCTGGATGCGCTCTGAGTCGTTGGCGGATTATCTCGACCCGGCAGATTCAACACGGACCGTCGAGGGGCTGCCAGCGCCGAGACGTGCGGTAATTCTCGCTCTCGCCTAGTCGGATAGTGTCATAATCGCCCATTCTGTGTGCTGTGAGTCACATGCATTCATGCCGATAAAAAAGGAAGGATAATGACTACTCGACTGCTGATCACCCTCGATTACGAACTCTTCTTTGGTCAGAGAGTGGGCAGTGTTGAGCACTGCATGATCCAGCCCATCAATAAGCTGATCCAGATACTGGATCAGCACGGCGCCCGTCTCACTCTGTTCGTCGATGCGGGCTATCTCGATCGCCTGCAGCTGTTCTCTGGTGAGTGCCCGGAGCTGCAGCGTGACTACCAGCAGGTCACTGAGCAACTGCGCAGTCTGGTCGAGGCGGGTCACGAGGTGCAGCTGCACATCCATCCTCACTGGGAGGATACCGAGTATCGGGATGGTAATTGGCAGATCGATACCAGTCGCTATCGGCTGCATGACTTCGACCGGGAACAGGCCCACGAGTTGGTGGGGCGCTACAAACAACGGCTGGTAGAGATCGTTGGTGATCGCATCTTTGCTTATCGGGCCGGCGGCTGGTGCATCCAGCCGTTTGCGCCGCTGGCCGACGCGCATGCACCAGCATGGAATCTGGCTCGACAGCACGGTTTACGATGCGGGCTATTCGCCGGATGAGATCCGCGGTTTCGATTTCCGTCAGGCGCCGCAGAAGGAGCAGTGGCGCTTTGATGAAGATCCGGTGGTGGAGGATCCACAGGGGCCGGTTCGTTAGAGATCCCGATCACCGCTTGCCGGGTGCTGCCGAGCTTCTATTGGAAGATGGGTCTATATCAAAAAGTTCGCCAAAGGTGGTGAGTTCAAGAGCTTTGGCGATGGTCAGTCGATGGTCTACAACGCAGCCCACTACTGGAAGCTGCTGAGTCGTAGCAGCAACACCGTAACCTCCATCGACGGCGCCAAAGCGGGCCTGCTGGAGCGGGCCCTACCGCCGCCTGAAGGCATCGGGCGCTGCCGACATCTTCAATGTGATGGGACACCCCAAGGGCGCTGACCCCCTACTCACTGCAAAAAGCTCGATGCTTTTCTCGCGGCCCATCCTGAGCTTGAGGGTTCGATCTTTCAGAGATTTCATCCATCTCAAATCCCTAGGCGGCCTTGCTCCACATCCCTTCCGACGGGGAGGCTTGGGGCGTGTAGTGGGGGAGTTAGAATGGCATGAATTTGCCCATGCTGCCCATGACGGGGGAGATACTATGGGACATGGCGCCGACATCACGGGTCATGACACCGACGCTGCGGTTGAGGTGGGTCATATTGCCGTTCATGCCCTTTACCTCTTGTTGGATGTCGCCCATCTCACTATTCATGTTGCCCATCTTCTCATCGACGCTACCGATGTTGCCGTTCATGTCGGCCATGTGGTTGTTCATCGTCACCACATTACTCGACATCACACGGGTATCGCCGCTGATGCTGGAGATATAGCCGCGCATGTGGTGCATGTCGTCTGACATGCTGGTCATGGAAGTCTCCATCACGTGCACCACGTAGAAGAGTATTAAGAGCCCAATGCCAAGGGGNCTTGGTTTTGCCGGAATGAATAGTTGCCGGGGTACCGAAAAGAAAACTTGAATGCGGCGGATCTTGTACTCCTGCTCCTGCTCGATCGCCTTGAGCTTTTCCTCCAGCAGGCGCTCCCGTTCCTTGGATTCCGCATGCACCTCATTGAAGGCGTCGGTGAGTCGGGCGGTGTACTCATGGATGATCTTCTCCTGCGCCTTGCCGCTGTCGCGGTTCTCCTTGTGCATTCGGTCGAAGATGGAGTGGAGCAGACCGGGCAGCAGTCGGCTCTCGCTGCTCTTTTCATTGTTTGCTGTCAGCTGCCTCTCTGCTGTCGGAAAGCGCCTTCTGCCTCGGCAGTCGTCGATTCCTTTGTTTTCTTTGTCATTTCGTTCCCCGATCTCGATGAAAAAGTGTAAGAAAATCCGACATTAAAGTATATACCATTAGAGTATCGAAAAATACTTAAATGATTGTGGAATCGGATTCACAGAAGCAGGGGGTGCTGCAGCGTAAGGGCAAAATTCTGGACCGGAGATCCGGTTTTTACTCGGCCAATCTGGTCTTTTTATACCAACTCCCCAGGCAACCCCTGTAGTGGGATCGAGCCGGGAGCAGTCATTAAATCAAGGAGATATTTTTATGCGTATTCAAGCTTTTTCGCGTCATATTTCAGCTTTTGGTCTGCTGACAGCTTGCCCTTAGTGGCAGTGTCTATGCCGACTACACCTACAATTGCCAGAATCAGGGGCTGGAGCGGCGTGTGGAAGTGCACTACTTGGAGGAGAAGGGGTATCCGCCCTGCTGAGGTACGCTACTATAAAGACAGCGAGGTGCCGGGCGAGATGCAGGTGCTCTGGAGTGCCCAGGCCGAAGGCGGCTATTGCGAGGTGAAGGCCGAGGCCTTCACGTCAGAAGCTCGAAGGCTGGGGTTGGCAGCTGCAGCGATAGCGGCGATATCTAAGCGCCTGCATGGCACTGAACGGCCGGGGGACTCCGCCCGGCCGTTTTCTTTTTAGAGCGGATAGAGCTCCTTGATAGCGCCCTCATTCTTCGCCTCTACCTGGGCGTATAGGTTGTTCAGCGCCGCCCTGCAGCCGCCTCCTCGATCACCGGGTGATAGAAGGGCATGCGGATCAGATCCCCCACAGTGAGTCCTTGGGTGATGGCCCAGTTGAGCAGGTGCGCCAGGTTTTCGCCACGTACCGAGATCATCTCGCTACCCAGCATCTTCCCGCTTGCCTTGTCGGCATAGACCCGGATCACTCCCCGATTCTGCCCCATGATCATGGCGCGGACCACCGGCGCCAGCTTGACCTCGCCGATGGCGGTAGTCGCCAGATCCAGCTCGTCGTAACGGGCGC
>AASF01001957.1 GCA_000168735.1 Candidatus Endoriftia persephone str. Hot96_1+Hot96_2
TTCCAGCGCGACAACCAACTGTCGCCCACAGGCAATCCGGACAGCAACACGCTCTATCGGATTCAGCACCGCATAAAACAGACTCTCGCGGCAAAAGCCGCCAAGGAGCCAGAAGATGGACGCACCGGTGGATAAATTACCCCTAGGAGAACTGCTCAAGGCACGCGGCGTAATCGGCGATGAGCAGATCGCCTTCGCCCTGCACGAACACACTGTCAGCGGCGAGAAGTTCGGCAGTATCCTCACCAGCACCGGGCTGGTCACCGAGTATGATCTGGCCTTGGGGCTGGCCGACCAGGCCAACATCCCCTATCACGATCTCGACCAGTTGGCGATCGACGCTAACTTGCTGCGGCGGGTCAACCGCAACCTCTGCCTGAGCCAAAAGTTTCTGCCTGTGTTGCGCGATGAGAACCAGATTCTAATCGCCACATCGAGCATCGACTTTGCCAGCATGACCCAAACGGTGACCCGCCATACTGGCCTGGCACCGGGAGTATGTGATGGTCGAGGAGTCGAAGCTGAATCGACGCGATCCACCACTACTATCACTTTCTCGACAAACCCGGTGGAGGAGCTGCTGGACCGGGAGATCCATATCATCTCCAACGACCACTCCCAGGCGCGTCCGGTGGAGCAGTTGCTGGAGCATCTATTCCATCTCGCCGCCAAACACCGCGCCTCGGATATCCACCTGCGGCCGATGACCGACACCCTCAACATCGCCTTCCGCATCGACGGCGTGATGCGTTCCATGCTCTCCCTGCCCAACCCCTTCAAGCGGCTGATCTCATCCCTCAAGCTAAAGGCAGGCATGGACATCGCTGAGCAGCGGCTGCCCCAGGATGGCTCGTTTGAGTCGACCATCCTCAACACTCAATACTACTTCCGCGCCTCCACCACCGTCTGCCCCTATGGCGAGAACATGGTGGTGCGCATCCTACCTATGAAGAGCGCCTTCATGGGTATAGGTCAGCTCGGCTTTCTCGAGGACGACGCGAAACACATGTCGCGCATGTTCAACGAACCCTTCGGCCTGGTGCTGCTCACCGGCCCCACCGGTTCGGGCAAGACTTCCAGCCTCTATGCGACCCTGCTGACCCTCAATCTGCTGCACAAGAATGTGCTGACGGTAGAAAACCCGATCGAATTCCGCCTGCCACTGCTGCGCCAGACCGAGGTCAACCCCAAGGCGGGCTACACCTTTGCCAACGCCATCAAATACTTTCTGCGCCACGACCCGGACGTGCTGCTGGTCGGTGAGATCCGCGACCCGGAGACCGCCGGGACTGCGCTCACGGCAGCCGAGACCGGCCACATGGTGCTGTCGACCCTGCACACCAACAGTGCCATCGGCGCCATCCCGCGGCTGCAGTCACTCGGCATCAAACCCTACATGCTGGCCGACTCTCTGGTCGGCATTGTCAGCCAGCGACTGGTGCGCCGCATCTGTCCCTCCTGCAAGCAGGGCTACACTCCCAGCCAAGAGGAGCTCGACTATATCGGCGACAACAATATCACCGAGCTCTATCGTGGGACCGGTTGTGATCACTGCGGTGGCACCGGCTACCGCGGCCGCACTCTGATCTACGCAGATGCTGGAGTTCAACAAGGAACTACGCGCGATGATCGGCTCTGGCGCCGATATGGCGAGCCTGGAGGCCGCCGCCCGGCGCAGCGGCTTCCGCGACATCCTCCACACGGCGCTGGTCAAGGTGAAGTCCGGCACCATCTCGATCGAGGAGGTACACCGGGTGCTTGGCCACGGTTTCAACAGTGACGATAGCTGGGGCAAAGAGCCCAGCCTGATCTGAAGCGCAGCCACATCTTACTGCAATGCCCTACTATAGCTACAAGATGCTGCAGCCCAGCGGCGTCATCGCCAACAGCGTGGCTCGTCTGCCCTATGACGATGAGACCATGGCGATCAACTACCTTGAGAACGAAGGCGGCACGGTGCTGCACATTCGCCAGCTCGGCAAGCTAGCCGCCAAATACGCTGAATTCACCCGCTTCGGTCTGCGCAAAGTAAAGACTACGGAGGTAGCCGAGACCCTCTCCAATCCTGTCGGTAATGCTCGGCAGTGGCATCCCGGCCAGTGAGGCACTGCAGGAGGCGGCCCAGGGCACCGAGAACCCGACCCTAGCGCTCGCCATGGAAGATATCCGTTTCTATGTGGAGGCGGGCAGCAGTATCTCCGAGGCGGTGGGGCTCTATCCCAAGATCTTCTCCAACACGGTGCTCTACCTGCTGCGCATCGGCGAGGAGACCGGTCGTATCGACCGTGCCCTGGAGGTCGCTGCCACCCATCTGCAGCGCATCGAGCAGATCAAATCCGACACCAAACAAGCGATGCTCTACCCGAGCTTCATCCTGGTTACCATGGGGGCAGCGGTCATCTTCTGGTTCTACTATGTGGTGCCGCAGATCGTGACCCTGTTTACTGAGATGGAGGTGGAGCTGCCCCCGCTCACCAAGGCGTTGATCGCAATCTCGGAGTGGGTGCAGGCCTATCTAGTCGTGGTTTTGATCACCCTGGCAGTGCTGTACATCAGTGCCAAGATCGCTTACGCCCAAGATCTACAAATTCCGCCGTTTCATACCAGGGACTGGCGCTCAAGATACCGATCATCGGCCTGCCTGCAGCACACCTCCAACCTGGCGTTTGTCAGTGAATATCTGCACCTACTGCTGGATGCAGGCGTGGATGCCCTTCAAGTCTCTCGACATGGTCAGCCGCAGCCTCAACAATGCCATCTACCAGGAGCGCGTGGCGAAGATCCACGAACGTATCACCCAGGGACAGAGTGTCGCCGACGCCTTTCAGTCGGTAACTCTGTTCCCCAGCTATGTGGTGCGCATGGTCTCAGTAGGTGAGCGTACCGGTACCCCTGCCGGCACAGTTTAAGCGGGTCTCGGCCGAGTATCGCAAGCGCCTCAACTATAAGGTCGAAACCCTCTCCAAATCCCTAGAACCGATCATCCTGATCATTGCCGGCGGTATCTTTGGCATCATCCTTGGTGGCCTGTTCCTGCCGATCTACGATCTGATCGGCGGACATATCGGCTGACAGCTGGCAACCAGGCCAGCCAGGATTCCTTATTGCGGTGTTGATTCGGCTTCTGCCGTCCGTCCCATCCTAGCCACCCGATCCAAGACAGGGCCCTCAGCCTGTCCCACGACTCAAGACAGAGATCTCCCATCTCAGCGCTGATGGGTGTTGCTTCGTGCAAGAACTAGTAGATATGGAACGCCATAGGTCGGGCCGTGCCCGACATATCTGGCGAGGCCCGACCTATAAGATCATCCTCGCTAGCCCGCCCGACTCACTCCACCACGTCGAGGTTGTACCAGTCGGTGGCCACCTGATGGGCGCTGCAGCGGCTGTCGTTAGCACTCAGGCGATAGCGGTAGTTGGTGGCCGGGCTGCAAGGCGCCGCCATTTTTGGCGAGGATGACGGTCGAAGGCCCGGTCTTGGTCAGGCTGATAGCGCCCGGATCGACCCCGCCCTGCCACTCGATCGCCCAGTTCTGCATCTCACCCAGATGGTTGCCGACCACCGTGTACTCTTTGCTGCAAGCACCGGAGACCGAGCAGGTAAAATTGTCGGCAATCCCCGGTGAGACTGCCAGTTCGGCATAGACCACCTCCACCGGCAAGGTAGTCTGCTCAGTCAGGCCGTTGCGGTCGGTGATACCGAGAGTAACATTGTGACTGCCGGCACAGACGTTCACCTGGCCCGCCAGCTCGCCAGTAGCCAGGTCAGGCATAATGAGGCCGGAAATCTGGGTATCGCGCAACTCATAGACATAGGGTGGAGAGCCACCGAGCGCCCCCGGCACCAGCCCTGTACTGCCAGCCAGCATACTGCGCCCCCGACTCGGCGCTCGCGGGACTGAATCCGGTGATCTGAATCGCTGTGATGCTACAGTCGTGAGTCATGCTGATC
>AASF01001956.1 GCA_000168735.1 Candidatus Endoriftia persephone str. Hot96_1+Hot96_2
GATCACCTACCACACGATGCTCAACGAGACACTGAAAAACTTCTTCAGGCGGCTTCCACTACGATGCTCATCCGATGGCGATCATGGTGGGTGTGGTGGCGTTCCCTCTCTGGCCTTCTATCACGACTCCCTCGGATATTGATAATCCTCGTCCATCGGGAGATTTCAGCGCATCGCTTGATCGCCAAGATGCCGACGATTGCGGCGGCCAGCTACAAGCACAACATCGGTGAGCCGATCGTCTATCCCCGCAATGACCTTTCTTACTGCGGCAACCTGCTGCGCATGATGTATGCCACCCCTTGTGAAGAGTATCAGCCCGACCCGGTGGCCGAACGGGCGCTCAACCTGTTGTTCATCCTGCATGCGGACCATGAGCAGAACGCCAGCACCTCCACGGTGCGGCTGGCCGGCAGCTCTCAGGCCAACCCCTTCGCCTGTATCGCGGCTGGTATCGCCTCGCTCTGGGGGCCGGCCCATGGTGGCGCCAATGAGGCGGTGCTGAACATGCTGACGGAGATTGGTGATGTCGCCAATATCGATAAATATATCGCCAAGGCGAAGGACAAGAATGATACGTTTCGGCTAATGGGCTTTGGCCACCGGGTCTACAAAAACTATGATCCACGTGCCGGCATCCTGCGGGAAATGTGCCTGGAGGTGTTGGAGAAACTCGCCGACAGCAACAATCCGATGTTTGAGCTGGCGCTGAAGCTGGAGGAGATCGCTCTCAGTGATGAGTACTTCGTGGAGCGCCAAGCTCTAGTCCAATGTCGACTTCTACTCGGGCATTATCTACCGGGCGCTGGGGATCCCAAACAACATGTTCACGGTGATGTTTGCCATCGGTCGTACGGTGGGTTGGGTGGCCCCACTGGATGGAGATGATGAGCGATCCGCTGCAGAAGATCGGTCGCCCGCGGCCAGATCTATAAAGGTGCGCCCGCGGCGTGACTATGTGCCACTCGACAAGCGCTGAGTGGAGCGGTCAGGTCGGCGTCTGACTGAGCAGTGCGCTGAGCTGATCACGGTTGATGCCTCTGATCGGCTGGTCAGCCGCCGGGTTCGAGTGGTGCGGCTGTATGCGTCCTTTCGGGGGCAGACACGATCAGTTCAAAGTGCGCTCTCACCGGCGCGAAAGCGGAAGCTGGGCATGGGTTTGGGATGGCCCGTTGCCAAACCGCAGCAGATGTTCGCTATCACGCCAGGGCGATGTTCAAGTCGGAGAGGGCGAAGATCACCTCTTCCGGAGTGTCGGCCGAATAGCAGCAGCTGGATCGCTGAGTTGGCGGTCTGGCGGGTGCCGGCCTGCACCGCGCCGACCAGCAGCGGCAGAAAGCGGCTGAGAGCGTGCATCGCTTCGAGGGCATCGCGTTGAAGCTGCTGCAACGCGCTGGTCTGTTGCTCACCCAGAAACAGCCGCTGCTGCTCGCGCAACGCCTCTTCGATCTCCTCCCTTCGCGGCATCTGTCGTAGGTCGTTGAGGCCGAGACGGTTTGCCGCCTTGCGGCTGGCGTAGGCGTAATCCCCAGAGCGCTGTTCAGTCAGGATGCGCGCAGCTTCGTAGGCGATGCGGCGCTGAAGTTCACGTTTGTCGGCCTTCATCTGTTGTTTTAGAAAGGATCGACCTCGGATGTTGATGTGTCGCCGCCGTTGGGGTTGGAGGTGGTGCTTGGAGTTGTTTCGCTGCTGGGTGGTGTTGGCGCGTATTGCTCGCGAAAGGTCTCGAAGATTGCGTTCTTCTGGCTCGCGCTCACCGCCTCACCGGTCTCCGGATCGATACGCANNCGGGGTTGGACNCATGCCGGGAGGCATCTCCAGAGACGATTCCGGTTTTCCTTCCAGGGCGACCCGCATGAAGTCGATCCAGGCCGGGAGCGCCGCTCTGCCCCCCACTTCACCCCGGCCGAGGGGCTGGACGTCATCGAAACCGACCCAGACGATGGCAACCAGGTCGCGGTGGAATCCGTTGAACCAAGCATCGCGTTGGTCGTTGGTGGTGCCGGTCTTGCCAGCCAGATCGCTGCGGCCGAGCTGCTTAGCGCGGGTTGCGGTGCCCGACTGGATTACATCGCGCATCCATGGAGTTCATCAGGTAGTAGTTTTGCGCGGAGATGACCCGTTGAGCGCAGCGTTGCGGGGGTGGCTCGGTGCCGGAGAGAGGAGCGGCTTTGTCCGCGGCGGTTGGGCTGGATGTCTGCTCGGGTGGCTCACAGACGATCTCGGGTTCGGCTTTGAAAAGGGTTTCGCTCCGGTCGTTTTCAATGCGTTTTATCAGGTATGGCGTGATGCGATAACCGCCATTGGGCCAGCACGGCATAGCCCCTGAGCCATCTGCAACGGGCTGATGGCGCCGCTCCCGAGGGCCGAGGGAGAGGTCGTGTGGTAGTTCGCTTTTACCTGAAGCCGAAACGGCTGATGTAGTCGAGGGTGGTTTCGATGTTTCATCGACCGCAGCAGCCGTATCGAGACGAGATTGCCGGGATTTTTTCAGCGCATAGCGCAGCCGGGTCGGGCCAAAAAATCGACCGCTGTAGTTCTCCGGTCGCCAGGCTGCCTCCAGTGCCCGGGTCTTCAAATACCACCGGGGCGTCGTTGATCAAGGCC
>AASF01001955.1 GCA_000168735.1 Candidatus Endoriftia persephone str. Hot96_1+Hot96_2
GGCGCATCCCCCCGCGCCACCATCCTCTGGAAGCGATCAAAGAGTGCCGCGCGATGCTCTGCCTGGGTCTGCGCGACGATGGCGCGCCACAATGCCGCCTTCCAGGGTTCATCCTGCGTGCCTGTTTCTATCGCACTGTTTTCCCAGGCGAGCACCATCTGCGGTCGGTAGACAAGGTACTGGTCGAACAGGTCGGCGATGCGTCCACTCAACTGATAGCGCCGCAGCTCACCACTGTCACCTTCCAAGTAGCGCTGCAACGCCGCAAACGCAGGCTGTTCCAGCAGCCCCGGCAGCAGCCCCATGATGCACCAGTGCAGGCTTTCGCGGTCAAAACCGCTCTCGGCCGGCATCTCGCCGAGCCAGGCCTGATAGATGTTCCAGGTAAAGCTGGCTGGCAGCGGGAACTCAAGATTGGCTGCCACGCCGCTGCGCAGTGCGAGCTGCTGTGACAGCCAGCGCGCCATGCCGGGATTCTGCACCACGATGGTCTCACGGCCGAGAGGGCTGCCGAGCGGCGTGGAGAGCTGCTCAAGGAGATGGTCGAGCAACCGCTCCATGCGGTTGCTGTGATAGCTGAGGATCATTCCGCTGGATCCAGTTCCCGGCCTGCAGCTTGATTAGTGGAAGAGTCCAACCGGATAATAAGAGTCTGCTTGGTAGTTGCAATAGACGAACCGGACATGCGTATATTCAAAGTCATCTTCCTCAATCAGGGCAAGCTCTACGAGATCTATGCGCGCAGCATACACCAGGGCCGAGCTGTATGGATTTGTTGAGCTGGAAGCACCTGATCTTCGAACGCGGCAACTCGCTGCTGATCGATCCGTCGACAGAGCGCCTGCAGGAGGAGTTCGCAGGCGTCAGCCGCACCCTGGTGCCGATCCATGCGGGTGATCCGCATCGACGAGGTGGAGAAGGAGGGGCCGGGCAAGATCACCGAGCTCGACAACACCACCAACATCACTCCCTTCCCCACGCCTTTTATCTCTCCGAGCAAAAACGAGGACGATTGACCGACCGCGTTCTGGGGTTGCGAATCCGCATTGCGGCGCATCGGGGCAGTGCCGCGACAATCTTGGCTCCGCAGCCAATCGCGAGTCCCGACATGCGTCCAAGCCCTGTTCTGCCAATCCTGCTCTCACTCCTGATCAGCGCCTGCAACGACGAACCGCTGCAACACAGCGATACCGATGAGCCTGCACCACTGCTGCTAGCCGCTGAGCAAGGCGATCTCGGCACGCTCGACGCGCTGCTGGCGCAATCATCCAGCCTGGACATCCGTGACGCCTGCCGCTGGACCCCGTTGATGAAGGCGGCACTCAATGGCCACACCGAGGCGGTGCGCCGACTGCTACAGAGCGGCGCGGCGGCCGACCTCACCGACAAGGGAGGCTATTCGGCGCTGCTGCTGGCCGCCTCGAACAACCACACCGAGGTAGTCGCACTGCTGCTCGAGGCCGGCGCCTGGATCGACCGTCAGGAGCAAACCAGCGGCTGGAGCGCACTGATCTGGGCCGCCAAGCGGGGTCACGAGGCGACAGTCGAGCTGCTGCTGCAGCACGCTGCCAGAGAGGATCTCAAGGATTTCCCAGGGGCGTACGGCGCTCAGCTGGGCCCGCACAGAAGGTCATGAGCGGATCGTCGCGCTGCTCAGTAGTGGCTGACCCAAACAGATGGCAGAGAGACGCAAGGATTGATTTGAATCAGCATCGGGTCGACTGGTGACGCCTATTATGAAGATGTTGATCACGTCAACCGAGGAGAGCAGCATGGCTGAAAATCAACAACGACGAGGCCCTGAAACGAGCCCTGGACGCACTGCCGGTGGCATCACAACGGATACTCGCCGCCCGCTTTGTCGGCAATCTACTCCACCTTTCGAAGGACGGCAGGGTCAAACGTGCGGTTGAGGCCGCCGCTACGCCGGAATGTTCCCCCGCAAGAGATGGACGGAGGCCTACCTGGGCGGTGAAGGCCTACTCAGTGCAGACCTTCACCGCCTGCGGCCGGGATGCGGACTGGGCCAGCCAGGCCGAGCACTTCGTCGCTGCCGCAGCGCTTGCCGCGCTGCTGCCGGAGAAGCAACTTCCGGCGACAAACACAGTCCTGGCATGGAAGGCGGCGATGCAGGCGCGCATGGCGAAAAACTGCGAGATGATCCTCAACGACCAGTGCGAACTGGACAATGAGGCAGCAGCGCCAGTATGTCTTGACTGAAGCCTTTCTAGCGGAGTAAAGCGACTTCCTCCCGCCTAGTGATGCTCGCTCAGGGCCATGGCGTCATCCAAGTCGCCGCCAAGAATTGGATCACTGGTGCGGGTCTGCGACCATTCTTGATTTGCCAGACGCACATCGTTCTCCGAATCAGCGTAAGCCAGCGCATCTTCATGCGTGATCTCACCCTGCTGATAGAGAGCAGGCAGATTCTGATCGAAGGTCATCATGCCCTGCTCGGTGGAACGCTTCATTAGCTCTTTCAGCTT
>AASF01001954.1 GCA_000168735.1 Candidatus Endoriftia persephone str. Hot96_1+Hot96_2
GAATGATTAGCGGCGCGAATTCGCCTTGATCCGGCCGATGAAATGCCATTCGAGGGGGAGATCCTGCAACTGCCTGTGCTTGTCGCAGCGCTTCCTGGCAGATAGCTCTCACCGAAGGCGCGCTGGCCGGCCGCCACTGCCTCTCTGATTTCGTCAGCGGTTCGTGTCTTGCTCACTGCCAATAGCCGGGTGCTGCCCGGTGGTCTATTGTACAGCTCTTCTGCTGCCTTGATGCGTCGATTTACCCTATCGAGGCGCTGTGCGATTTCGTTCATAGGGGGATTTTACAGAATTTAGGCGGTGCAACAGAGGAATAGTTCGTGATAGCGTTGGAAACATTCCAGTAGGTAGTGCCAGAACGGATGGAGAGAGGGCCTGGATTCCTGCCGGGTGATACGGACTTGCGGCGCTGCTGCGCAGCCGCTTTGAGGAGAGAGAATGGATATAGCTGAATTGCTGGCTTTCAGTGTCAAACATAGCGCGTCGGATCTGCATCTGTCAGCCGGATTGCCGCCAATGATCCGGGTCGACGGCGATATTCGCCGCATCAACGTCCCAGCGTTGGAACACAAGATGGTTCACGGGCTTGTCTACGACATTATGAACGACAAGCAGCGCAAGGACTTTGAAGAGTTTCTCGAGACCGATTTCTCGTTCGAGATTCCCGGTCTGGCGCGTTTTCGTGTCAACGCCTTCAACCAGGCGCGTGGCGCCTCCGCGGTGTTTCGTACCATCCCGTCGAAGGTGCTGACGTTGGAGGATCTGGGCTGTCCGGGGATCTTCAAGGATATCGTCGATGTACCGCGCGGCCTGGTGTTGGTGACCGGCCCCACTGGTTCAGGTAAGTCGACCACCCCTGGCGGGCATGATCGACTACAAAAACGACAACGACTATGCGCATATCCTCACCATCGAGGATCCAATTGAGTTTGTCCACGCCAGCAAGAAGTGCCTGATTAACCAGCGCGAGGTGCACCGTGACACCCTCGGCTTCAGCGAGGCGCCTGCGCTCGGCGCTGCGTGAAGATCCGGATATCATCCTGGTCGGTGAGCTGCGTGACCTGGAGACCATCCGCCCTAGCGTTGACCGCTGCCGAGACCGGTCATCTGGTATTTGGCACCCTGCACACCAGTTCTGCCGCCAAGACTATTGACCGCGTGATCGATGTGTTTCCCGCCGGTGAGAAGGCGATGGTGCGGCTCGATGCTGTCGGAGTCGCTGCGCGCAGTTATCGCCCAGACCCTGCTGAAGAAGATCGGTGGCCGGCCGTACCGCCGCCTGGGAGATCATGGTCGGCACCTCGGCGATTCGTAACCTGATCCGCGAAGATAAGGTGGCGCAGATGTACTCGGCGATCCAGACTGGCCAGGCGGCTGGTATGCAGACCATGGACCAGGCCCTCAAGGAGCTGGTTGAGAAGGGCGTGATCAGTCGCCTCGATGCCAAGGCCAAGGCGCAGAACAAGGATCTGTTCTGAATTTGAGAAGCGGGTGGGGAACCACTCTGCAGCAAAGGGATGTCGCTCAATCCAGCCGACATCGCCAACAGGAGGCTACGGTAGATAAACCGGAGGGGAAACGTGGATCTTAATATATTGTTGACCATGATGGTTCAGAAGAAGGCGTCGGACCTCTTCATCACCGCGGGTCGCGCGCCCTCGATCAAGGTGGATGGGCGCATTCTGCAAGTGAGCAAGGCACCACTGACGATGCAGCAGTCGCGCCAGTACGTGATGAGCGTCATGAGCGATGTCCAGCAGAAAGAGTTTGAGTCGACCCGGGAGTGCAACTTTGCGATCAACGCCAAGGGCATTGGTCGCTTCCGCGTCAGTGCCTTTGATGCAGCGGGATGCAGTGGGTATGGTGATGCGTCGCATCGAGACCCGCATCCCGACCATGGAAGAGCTCAGGCTGCCCACTGTGCTGCAGGATCTAGCTCTCTCCAAACGTGGTCTGGTGATCTTTGTCGGTGCCACTTGGTACCGGTAAATCGACCTCACTGGCGGCGATGATCGGCTTTCGCAACCGCAAGACCTCGGGCCACATCATCAGCATCGAAGATCCGGTGGAATTTATCCACAGCCATGAGGGCTGCATCATCACCCAGCGTGAGGTCGGTATCGATACCGACTCCTACGATGTGGCGCTGAAGAACACCTTGCGCCAGGCGCCGGATGTGATCCTGATCGGTGAGATTCGTAGTCGCGAGACTATGCAGCATGCGTTGACCTTTGCTGAGACCGGCCATCTCTGTCTCAGTACCCTGCACGCCAATAACGCCAATCAGGCTCCTCGACCGGGATCATCCACTTCTTTCCTGAAGATCAGCGTGAGCAGGTCTTCATGGACCTCTCACT
>AASF01001953.1 GCA_000168735.1 Candidatus Endoriftia persephone str. Hot96_1+Hot96_2
GATCATCCGGCATTCCATGAACGAACTCAGTATGCCAGCCTCGATTTCTCTTCGACCTCGTTCGTAAACAGAGGTCAGCAGGGCCCGTACTTTTGGCTTCCTTCGCGACATTGAGATGTTGCGCCAGCGGGAGTTGGCTCTCGGCGGCAGCATGGATAACGCGATTGTGGTCGATGATTATCGGGTACTCAACGAGGATGGATTGCGCTACGAGGATGAGTTTGTCAAACACAAGATTCTCGATGCGATCGGCGATCTCTATCTCCTTGGTCACAGTTTGATTGGCGCCTTCAACGGCTATAAGTCGGGGCATGCGCTCAACAATGAGCTGCTGCGTACGCTGCTGAAACAGCGTGATGCCTGGGAAGAAGTGACCTTCAAAGCGACCGACAATGCGCCGATCTCCTACATGAAACCGGTTCCTGTCTCCTGACGGTGCGATCTGGCTGACGCCCAGGCTAGTCTGCGTGGCTACTGAGGCGCAGTAGCGCCTGCTTCAGCTTCTCATCGCTGGTGTGCTCCGCGGTATCGCGAAGCAACTCCGCGCTCACGTGTGAAAGCCTGGCTCGGCGGGGGTGGGTGCTGTGCCACAGCGTCCGGACTCTGAGTGCTGACCACCTTCACGATGATGCGTCCGAACGCGACTCCATCGTTGCGGAGTCTCCGTAGAAGTGCATCAGTGAGAAACCGCAGGCGGCTGCTCCAGACTGGAGAGTCGGTCAGGAGGGTCAGAGTGCCTTTCCCGGGGATGGCGCCGAGGCAGTGCTGATTGAGGGGCGGTGGCAGATAGCTGGATACACGTCGGAGCAGCGACTTCTGGATTTCGAGCTGCTTTGACAGGGTTGGCAAAAGCGCTGCGTGTTCCGATGATTTCTTCTACTGCTCTGATCTTGCGTTGCATGCCAAGATCATAGGAGAATTAATCCATCAGAACCACCATATAACTTCAGGATAACTTAGGTGGTAAAATTCTCAATCTGCGGGTCAGCTGGACGCTACATGGGTTGAATTGCATCTAAGCGGGATAGATCGAGCTATGAAGATTGTCTTTATAAGGGGACTGGGGGCGCCTCTGGGGCGCAAATTCCGACTGTTCAGCTTTGTCGTGGGGCTTGGAACTCTGATCGTTTTTGGTGGGGCGGTGCTCTCCGTCGGCTATCAGCTGGGCCTGGCTGACGCGGAGTTTCCTGAGCATCAGTTGGTGCGTTCCCTCAAAGCGACCTTTGATGCCGAACGGCGCATGCTGCAGGATGCCCGCGCCAAAACCGGTGAGCAGGTGGATGCTCTGGCGTTGCGGGTGGGGCGTCTGCAGGCGCAGCTGTTGCGGCTAGATGCATTGGGGCAGCGGCTGGTCGAGGTCGGCAAGCTTGACCGCGGTGAGTTTGATTTTACCGCCAAACCGGCGATGGGCGGCCCCCAGGGGCGGTGAAAATGAGACTGCCCAGCAGGCAATCCCCGGGCTGTTGCAGGAGCTGGCACAGCTCGAATCAAAGATCGAAAGTCGTCAGCAGCAGTTGGTGCTGCTCGAGGACCTGATCCTGAACTCGAATCTTGAGCAGGCGCTGCATCCGACCGGACGTCCGATCAGCAAGGGCTGGATCTCCTCCTACTATGGGATGCGCAACGACCCCTTTACCGGCAAGCGGGCCATGCACAAGGGAATGGATTTCGCCGGCAAAAAGGGTTCAAATGTGATTGCGGTCGCTGCTGGCGTAGTGACCAAAGCAGAACAACATCATGGCTACGGCTTGTTGGTTGAGATCAACCACGGCAAAGGTTATGTCACTCGCTATGGCCACAATGAGGAGATCCTGGTGGCCGTGGGCGACCGTGTGAAGCAGGGCCAAGCCATCGGCCAAGATGGGATCCAGTGGCCGCTCGACCGGACCACATGTTCATTTTGAAGTTTTGCGCCATGGCAAGGTGGTGGATCCAACCCGCTATATTCGTAAGAAGCGGGAGCAGGACAAGGCCTGATGCCGCGTCTAGGATCTAACACTCTTATTGCTCTTCCCGCATGCCTCCGCCTTCAGCAAACCCTGCTGTTAGGGTATGATCGTCTGATTTCGTTTTTCTAACGGGTCCCTTAACAGATGGTCAGTAAAATCTTCAAGAAGATCTTCGGCAGTCGCAACGATCGCCTGATTAAACGCATGTCCAAATCGGTCGCTCAGATCAGTGCAAAAGAGCCGGAGTTCGAGGTTCTCTCCGATGATCAGCTGAGGGGTAAGACGGCCGAGTTCCGCCAGCGTTTGGAGGCGGGTGAGAGCCTTGATGCGCTGCTGCCAGAGACCTTTGCCGCAGTGCGTGAGGGCGGGCGGCGCGCGATGCAGATGCGCCCACTTCGACGTGCAGATGATCGGCGGCATGGTGTTGCACCAGGGCAAGATCGCCGAGATGCGCACCGGCGGAGGGCAAGACCCTGGTGGCGACCCTAGCGGTCTATCTCAACGCGCTGCCTGGCAAGGGTGTGCACGTGGTCACCGTGAACGACTACCTGGCGCGCCGCGGATGCCAGTTGGATGGGCAAGCTCTACCACTTCATGGGGCTGAGCGTCGGGCGTCATTAACTCCTCTGGCCGGGATGGGACCCGACAGTGCCTCCTTCCTGTTCGATCCCGATTATGACGGCTCAGCCGGCGGCTATCTGCATCTGCGCCCAGTGACGCGTCGCGAGGCCTACGCCGCTGACGTCACCTACGGCACCAATAATGAATATGGCTTCGACTATCTGCGCGATAATATGGCCTTCTCTGCCGATCAGCGGGTGCAGCGCAAGCCCTACTTTGCGATTGTTGACGAGGTCGACTCGATTCTGATCGACGAGGCGCGTACCCCGCTGAT
>AASF01001952.1 GCA_000168735.1 Candidatus Endoriftia persephone str. Hot96_1+Hot96_2
CTAACTCCCCAGCCTTGGCGGACTCACCCCTACCAGATTGCGGGGCATGCCGATGAAACAGAATCGGGCGCCCCTAAGGAGAGCGTTATGAGCCACTTTCTCGATAGACTGAAATATTTTAAGAAGGTAGAGAGCACCTACTCTGGCGGTCACGGCATCGTGACCAGTGAAGACCGCCAGTGGGAAGACACCTACCGCAACCGCTGGCGCCATGACAAGGTGGTGCGCTCCACCCACGGCGTCAACTGCACCGGTGGTTGTTCCTGGAAGATCTTCGTGAAGAACGGCCTGGTTGCCTATGAGATGCAGCAGACCGACTACCCGCGTACCCGCGATGATATGCCTAACCACGAGCCTCGGGGCTGTCAGCGTGGTGCCTCCTTCTCCTGGTACCTCTATAGCCCGCACCGCATCAAGTACCCCTTGGTGCGCGGCCGTCTGGTGGAGCTGTATCGTAAAGAGAGAGCGGCAGGCAAGAACCCTGTCGCTGCCTGGGAAGCGATTCAGAGCGATCCCGCCAAGCGCAAGAGTTACACCGCAGTACGCGGTCTGGGCGGTTTTGTCCGTGCCGATTGGGAGGAGATGACCGAGATCATCGCCGCCGCCAACATCGACACCATCAAGAAGTGGGGACCAGACCGGATTCTATGGCTTCTCGCCGATCCCCGCGATGTCGATGAATTTCATACGCCGCCGGCTCGCGTTACCTCTCGCTGATCCGGTGGTGCTTGTGGCGTCCATTCTACCGGANCTGGGTANGCTGTGAAACCGCTGNCCGGGCAGCCCTGCTGCCTCAAGGTGTGTGGGTGAGCAGACCGATGTGCCGGGAAGCGGCCGAACTGGTACAACTCCAAATATCTGATCGTCTGTGGCGCCAACCTGCCGATGACCCGTACACCCGATGCTCACTTTGCCATCGAGTCGCGTTACAACGGCACCAAGGTTGGTCTCCATGGCGCCGGACTACGCGGAGTATGTGAAGTTTGCTGACCTGTGGATGCCGGTCAAGCAGGGGCACCGACTCCGCCGCCTTCATGGCGATGGGGCATGTGGCACTCAAAGAGTTCCATATCAACAAGCAGGATCCCTATTTCACCGAATACGTGCGGAAATACACCGATCTGCCGATGCAGTTGATGCTGCGCCAAGGATGGTGACCATTATGTCTCTGGCCGGTTCTTGCGTGCTTCTGACTTCGACAAGAACTTGGGCGAGACCAATAATCCTGAGTGGAAGACGGTGGTCTTCGACACCAAGAGTAACGCTTTTGTGGTGCCCAACGGATCCGTCGGTTTTCGCTGGGGAGAAGAGGGTAAGTGGAATCTTCTGGAGAAATGCGGCGCTGATCAGGCCGAGACCGAGGCCGAGCTCTCCTGCATCAACAGCAAGGACACGATTGTTGAGGTTGCCTTATCCTCACTTCACGCCGGGCAGAGGATGAGATGCTGCTGCGCAACATCCCGGTGCGCAAGCTGAAGTTGGCCTCTGGTGAAGAGGCTCCTGGTCTGCTCTGTATTTGATCTGCAGGTAGCCCAGTATGGCATCGACCGCGGCCCTGGGCGACAATCTGGCGACCGGCTACGATGATGACAGTGTGCCTTACACCCCCGGCATGGGCCGAGAAGATTACTGGTGTAAAGCGTGCCGACCTGGAACGTACGGGTCGTGAGTTTGCACAGAGACGCCTCTGAGACCCAGTGTAAATCCATGGTCATCATGGGTGCCGCCATCAACCACTGGGTATCACAACGACATGGGTTACCGCAGCATCATGAACCTGCTGCATATCTGTGGTTGTGTCGGTCAATCTGGCGGTGGCTGGGCTCACTATGTGGGTCAGGAGAAAGCTGCGTCCCCAGGCGGGCTGGGCGCCCATCGCCTTTGCGCTTGACTGGGAATCGCCCACCGCGCCACATGAACAGCACCACCTTACTGGTATTTTCATACCGATCAGTTGGCGCTATGAGAAAAGGTGCAGGCCGACCGAATATTTCCTGGGTTCTAACCGGCCCAGGCCAAAGTATCGTGGCTATCAGCTGGCCGACTACAATGTGGTCTCCCAGCGTCTGGGGTGGCTGCCTTCCGCGCCTCACTTCAACAAGAACCCGCTCGATATCGTCAAGGCGGCTCGAGGCCTCGGGTGCGACCGATGAGGCGGGTGTGGCCAGCTATCTGACTGAGCAGCTGAAGAGCGGTGAGACTGCCTTTGCCTGTGAGGACATCGATGCGGAAGAGAACTTTCCCCGCAACCTCTTTGTCTGGCGTGCCAATCTGCTGGGTTGTTCCGCTAAGGGGCATGAGTACTTCCTCAAACATTTGGTTGGTGCTCAGAACGGCGTCATGCAAGAGGGTTTCGAGGGTCAGAACTCCAAAGAGATCAAGTGGCGTGAGAAGTCTCCGGTGGGCAAGCTGGACCTGATGGTTGATATCAACTTCCGTCTTAACTCCACTGGTGCCTATTCGGACATCATCCTGCCGACCGCAACCTGGTACGAAAAGGCCGACCTCAACACCACTGACATGCACCCCTTTGTGCATCCGCTGGGCAAGGCGGTCGATCCTGCCTTCGAATCCAAGTCCGACTGGCAGATTTTCCAGGCCATCGCCAAGAAGTTCTCCGAGTTGGCTGAAGAGCATCTGGGTACCGTCAAGGACGTGGTCTCCCTGCCCATGCAGCACGATTCCCCGATGGCGCTGGCACAGCCCTTTGGTGAAGTGAAGGATTGGAAAAAAGGTGAATGCGACCTGATTCCTGGCAAGACCGCACCGCTGTTCAAGGTGGTGGAGCGTGACTACCCCAACACCTATAAGAAGTTCACCTCGGTCGGACCTCTGATGAATAAGTTGGGCAACAATATCAAAGGTATTGATTGGAATACCGACCTGGAGATCGAGCAGCTATGCTCACTCAACGGTGTCATCCATGATGAAGGTGTTTCCAAGGGCCGGCCGTCGCTGGTAGATGATGTCGCGGTGTGCGATACCGTCTTGCATATGGCGCCGGAGACCAACCGGCGAGGTTGCACACAAATCCTGGTCGGCACTCTCGCGAGAAGACGGGTATTGATCAGGGCAATTCGCGG
>AASF01001951.1 GCA_000168735.1 Candidatus Endoriftia persephone str. Hot96_1+Hot96_2
AGCGGCCGCGAATCGCCCTTAGCTTAACAAGATGCTGAAGAAAGAAGGCGACAAGGGCATTGAGGCCTTGGTCAATTTCTACGCCAGCCAGAAATAAGGGGGAGTTTTGAACATGAAGATTACCCGTAGAAATTTTGTCAAAGGTGCAGGTGCTGCCACTGCAGTTGGCATTATTGGAGCGCCCACACTCGCACTGGGCGCTAGCAAAAAAGTAGTAGTGGTTGGCGGCGGCACCGCTGGCGCCACTGCAGCCAAGTACCTGAAGATGGCTGACTCCAGCATCGACGTGACGCTGATCGAGGCCAACAAAAACTACTACACCTGCTACATGTCCAACGAGGTGCTGGGTGGCAACCGCACCATTGACTCAATCCGTTTCGGCTACACTGGATTGGCCAGCGCACGGCGTTAATGTGGTCAACGACATCGTCATCGGCATCGATGCCGGCGCCCGCGTCGTCAAGACCAAGGGTGGTAAGAGTTTCAGCTACGACCGCTGCATCGTCGCCCCAGGCATCGACTTCAAGTGGGAGAGTATTGAAGGTTATGACGCCAAGGTCGCCGAAGATATCCCCCACGCTTGGAAGGCAGGCTCCCAGACCGTCACCCTGCGCCAAGCAGTTGGAAGCGATGAAGGACCGGTGGCAACCGTTGCCATCTGCCCGCCGCCGAATCCCTTCCGTTGCCCACCTGGGCCCTACGAGCGTGCCTCTCAGATCGCTGATTACCTGAAGCGTAAGAAGCCCAAGTCCAAGATCATCATCCTGGATCCAAAACCGAAGTTCTCCAAGATGGGCCTGTTCGTACAGGGGCTGGAAGGATCTCTACGGCTATGGCACTGCGAGACTCCATGATCGATTGGCAGGTGCACACCCAAGGTGCTCTGACGACAACGTGCTGAAGAGCGTCAACGCCAAGACCCGCACCGTGACCACCGGTTTCAACGAGGTGACGGCGGACGTGCTGAACGTGATTCGCGGCACAGAAAGCGGGCAAGATCGCCTTTGCAGCCGGCCTGACTAAGGGTGACTGGTGTCCGATCAACCTGCACACCTTCGAGTCCACCATTCACAAGAACATCCACGTGATTGGTGATGCTTCGATCGCAAAAGGTATGCCGAAATCCGGCTATGCCGCCAACTCCGAAGCCAAGGTCTGTGCTGCTTCTGTAGCCGCCCTGCTGAGCGGTCAAGAGCCCGGCACTCCGGCCTACGTCAACACCTGCTACTCAATTGTAGGCAAGGACTATGGCATCTCCGTGGCGGCGGTCCTATCGTCTGGCCGAGGACGGCTCCAAGATCACCAAAGTATCCGGTGGCCTGACCGCAAAGGATGCCAGCGCCGAGACTCGCAAGCGCGAGGTTCAGTATGCCTATAGCTGGTTCCAGAACATCACAAACGACATCTTTGGGTAAGATCATGTACGCGGTTAGCCTGCTAGGCTGACACGGATGATCGCGCATTCGCCAAGGATG
>AASF01001950.1 GCA_000168735.1 Candidatus Endoriftia persephone str. Hot96_1+Hot96_2
AAAAACGAATTCGCCCTTGATCAATATCTATCGAGCGCCCGACCAGCGCCAACTTCGTTGCGAGCGCGCACGCCATCCGACGTGCGCGCTTTTTAGTTCTGTCCGCCCCAACGCAAAAAAACGTGGAAACCCCGCAGGATTCCGTTTCACATCGCCTCACTTCAGTCTAGCGGCATCAGAAGGGGATGTCGTCGTCGAAGTCGTTGTCGGGCATGGATGGCGAAGGCTGAGGCGCCGCTGCCGGCTTTGAGGCGGGTGCGCCGGAGTCGAATGCCGCGCTGCCACCACGGCTGTCGAGCATCTGCATATCGTTGCCGACGATCTCAGTGGTGTAGCGATCCTGCCCATCCTGGCCCTGCCACTTACGGGTCTGCAGCCGCCCTTCGACATAGACCTTGGAGCCTTTCTTCAGGTACTCAGCAGCGATCTCCGCCAGGCGATTGAAGAACACCACCCGGTGCCACTCCGTGCGCTCCTGCTGCTCACCCGTGTTTTTGTCCTTCCATGAATCAGATGTTGCAACCGTCACATTGGTCACCGCGCCGCCGGAAGGCATATAGCGGGTCTCAGGATCACGCCCCAGATTACCGATGAGAATTACCTTGTTTATACCTCGTGCCATCTTTCCCCCTATCCTCTCCCGCAAATGCAGCGTCCCTGCCTTCGCGTGAGCTATAAATTGAGTTTTGTTGCCATCGCCGGGATCCCGGCAGCCAAGCGTGGGAGTTTACGCCTGCTCTGCGCAATATGCATCCAAGGCCGACTCATCGAACAGAGCAAGATCAACCTTGAGATAGGCGATGCGGTCTTCCGGGATCACCACCGCCTGCGCAACCCCAGCCACCCCGCTCAGCTCTTTCTCCAGCAGCGCTGGCATCATCATCCTCCAGTTCCCCCACCGGCAACAGGGAAAATTNNACTCAGAATAGGTGTCGGATTTCCGACATGCCCCAGGGCGATCAGCAACCAGAGCGTCGAGATGCCACCACAAAAGAGAAACACTCCCTCGACACCATACTGGCTGTGGACCCAGCCGCCCAGCAGGCCACCGATGAAAGCGCCAGTAAACTGGGAGCTGGAGTAGACTCCCATGGCAGTGCCCTTGCGGTTCTCCCGGCGCTACCTTGGCTACCAGCGACGGGCAGTGTCGCCTCCAGCAGGTTGAACGCGATAAAGAACAGCAGTAGTGCCAGCACCCAAGCCGGCAAACAGATCACGCATCAATGCCCATTGCCAGGCCGGCCAGGGCCAGCGCAGCCACCGCACCGATAAAGACCGGCCGCATCTTGCGCTTACTCTCGGCGATGATGACAAACGGCACCATTGCTGCCATCGCCACCAGCATCACTGGCAAATAGACTTGCCAATGGGAGTCGCTGGCCATGCCCAAATCCCGCAGCGCCAGGGGAAAGGCCAGAAACAGCGCCGTTAGTGTCATGTGCAGGATGAGGATCCCCAAGTCCAGTCGCACCAGCTCGGGATCCCGCAGCACCTTGGCCGAACTGCCCCGGCACCGCCTCCGCATCGCGGTGGAATTCGCTCTTCTGCGGTGTCGGCACGACAAACAGCACCACGCCTACGCCCAGCAACGCCAGTATCGAGGTAAGCCCGAAGATCCCCGGCACGCCCGATCCAGCTGTTCAGCACCGGCCCCAGCACCAACGAAACGGCAAAGGCGGCACCGATGCTCATGCCGATGATCGCCATCATGCGCAGGCGGCGCTGCTCACGGCTCAGATCCGCAGCCAGCGCCATAATCACTGCAGCGATGGCACCACTACCCTGCAACGCAGCGACCGGCAATGATCCCCCAGATAGTGTCAGCGGAGGCCGCCACCGCACTGCCGCAGGCAAAGATCAACAAGCCGGCAATGATCACCGGTTTGCGGCCGATGCGATCGGAGAGCATACCGAAGGGGATCTGCAGCACTGCCTGGGTCAGACCGTAGACGCCGATCGCCGCTCCCACCAGCATCGGCGTCACTCCAGCCACGCCCTCCGCATAGAGGGCGAACACTGGTAGGATCAGAAAAAGTCCCATCATGCGCAGCGAGAAAATCCCCGCCAGAGAAAACGCGGCGCGCCGCTCCCAGAGGGTTTAGGCCCTGCCCCTCTCCGCTACTCTTTGCCATCTCAGATCCGCTTTGCCTCTACAAATAAAGAGCGCGTATAGTAGCAGGTTCGCCTGAATCGTTGTTGCAAAAGACCGGCTGGAATCGGGGGTAATAGGCGCCGCGCGCCGCCTCCCAGATCGACCGGAAGCCTAACCAGAGAGCTATGGATACCATCCAAATCCGCGGCGCGCGGACCCACAACCTGAAGAATATCGACCTGACCCTGCCGCGCAACAAGCTGATCGTGATC
>AASF01001949.1 GCA_000168735.1 Candidatus Endoriftia persephone str. Hot96_1+Hot96_2
GATCAACCTGATCTATGGCGGTCGCCGGGTCAAAGAGCTGGCGGTGTAACAGGAAGCGAAGCGACCATGCAGATATTCAATAAGACATCCAAGTTCAATTTCATGGGTGGGCTGCAAGCTGGCCTCCGGTCTCTCCGCGGCGGTTATCCTGGTGGCGCTGGTTTCAGTGTTCGCCAGGGGGCTGAATCTGGGTATCGACTTTACCGGCGGTACCCTGGTTGAGGTGGGCTATGCGCAGCCTGTCGAGCTTCCAGCGGTTGCGCAAGTCGCTGGTTGAAGGTGGTTTCGACGACGCCACGGTGCAGCATTTTGGCACCTCCCGCGACGTGCTGGTGCGTCTCGCCCCGCGTGACGGGGTGGAAAGCGCGGTGGTCAGCGACCAGGCGTTTGCCGCGATGCAGCGTGCCAGCGAGGGTAAAGCTGAGCTGCGCCGGGTGGAGTTTGTCGGTCCCCAGGTGGGTGACGAGCTGACCGAGGATGGCGGTCTGGCGATGCTCTATGCCCTGATCTGTATCCTGCTCTATGTTGGCATCCGTTTCGAGTACCGCTTTGCGATGGGCGCGGTGATCGCGTTGGTGCACGACGTGATCGTCACTATCGGCATCTTCTCCCTGTTCCAGGTGGAGTTCGATCTGCCGGTGTTGGCAGCGGTATTGGCGGTGATCGGCTACTCGCTCAACGACACCATCGTGGTCTACGACCGGGATCCGCGAGAACTTCCGTAAGATGCGTAAGGGTACGCCGATCGAGATCATCAACGCCTCCCTTAATCAGACCCTGGCGCGTACCCTGGTGACCTCCTTGACCACCCTGGCTGGTGCTGATCGCACTGTTCCTGTTCGGTGGCGAGATCATCCACGGCTTCGCCCTGGCGCTGATCGTCGGCGTGGTAGTCGGTACCTACTCCTCCATCTATGTGGCGAGCAGCGCAATCATCATGATGGGCATCAGCAAGGAAGATCTGATGCCGGTGGAGAAGGAGGGTGCCGAGCTGGACGAGCGGCCCTGAGTGACGCTAGCCACTTCTGCCGGGCGCGGTTCCTAGGGGGATGGCGCTCTGGCCCTCCCGTATCCTTCTGTAGGGTTGGTTTTGAACAGCCCAAAGCAAATGATCAGCCCAGCCTTCGATACAGCACATGCGGTTGATAAGATCCTCTGTGGATCTATGTCAAAGCGGGGCTAAAACAGGTTGTTTGGGGATAGCCTTTCAAGGTGCATGAGCAAAACGCCCTCACCTCTGAATGTCATATGGAAAACTTTGCAGCGACTTCCTTTAAGTTAGTAGCAAGGCGGGCTTGGTCCTTGCTAGCGGTGGCTGTGTGGCTGGCACCATCCGCTGTTTGAGAGGCAAGGTTATTGATGGAGACCACCCTCTGGTTGATCTCTTCTGCGACAGTACCCTGCTGTTCCACGGCAGTGGCAATCTGGACGTTCATCTCTTTGATATGTTCAACAGCTTGAATAATCCCGCTAAGCGTTGCCCCCGCATTCACGACTTTTTCTACGCTGTTTTCCGCCTTTTTTTGGCCTTTCTCCATGGCATCAACAGCCTCCTTGGCACCTTGCTGAAGCCGTTCGATGATTTGCTGAATCTCCTGGGTAGACTCTTGAGTTCTTCCAGCCAGAGTGCGTACCTCATCAGCAACAACCGCAAAACCACGGCCCTGTTCACCCGCTCGAGCCGCTTCAATCGCGGGCATTCAGTGCCAGCAGATTGGTTTGTTCTGCTATGCCACGAATGACATCCAGAACTGTACTGATTGAGTCGCTCTCATCTTCTAGTTTGTGGATGACAATCGATACATTTTGTACTTCACTGGCAAGGTCATTTGTTGCTTTAACAGCCTCAGCAACAACCTCCCGCCCTTTAGCCGCCTCATCATTGGCCTGCTGAGCAGCCTGTTCTGCTAGATTGGCGTTTTTCGCCATTTCATGTGTGGTGCTAGCCATCTCATTCATTGCAGTGGCAACTTGCGTAGTTTCACTCTGTTGCCTTTCCACTCCTTGATTGGTCTGCATCGAAACAGCCGAAAGGCTTCCAGCGCCGGATGAAAGTTCTTCACTGGATCTATGTATATTAGCGATGAGGCCACCAATATTGTTTGCAAGTTCATTGAAGTCATGGGCTAGTATGGAAAATTCGTCTTTTCCCTTGTAATCCATGCGAGTTGAGATGTCTCCCTGAGCAAATCTACGCATCGATTCCGTTGCCATGGCCAATGGACGATTAACTCGACGCAGCACGATAAAGCTAATAAAAATCAAAACGACCAGCGCGACTGATGCCGTTACTAATAAGATTGTGCGGCTGCTGCTGATCACGCGATATCCCTGTTCTTCTGCTTCTGCCTGTATCTTGTCTACAGCTTTCACCAGTGTATTGAGCGCCTGCTCCATGGAAGTCCCTGGCCGATTGCATATCGGTGAGTGCTGACCGCATCTCTTTGGAAAGTCGCAGGCTTTTTCTTCGCAGGGTCAGAATGGAGATTTTTTCATTGATGAGCGTTTCCACCAGTCGATCAAATTCTTTGTTCAGCTGCTTGATAAGATCATTCAGTTCCTTATTATCGGATGATTCCTCATCAACTTTGACAATAGACTCCTTTGTGGCCTGGATGACCTGAGCAAGCTGGTTCTCTTTGATGCTGGTTAGGATATCGGGATTACTCTCCAACATAAATTGCCGACCCAAGCCACCCATGATGGCAACACCGGTTCGGATGCTTGAGCTTTCTTGTTGCAGGTTTGAGGAACGCCCCAACAGGCTAGCTGATACCTGATCACGAAACTGGAAAGCAGTTTCCGCATCTTGATCCCCAATTTCATTTATATCCTGAAAATCCTGGATCTTTTTGTATAGTTTTCGGATACGTCGTTTAGCTCGCTTGTTGGAGAAGTTGATTTTTCCTGCAATGCTTTCGGCTGTTTGTTGGATAATCTGTATTGCCGAGTCCATCTTGGTTACGAAATCTGCCTGTTCCTGGTTGATTTGAAGAGTTGCCTTCTTTTTCTCAAATAAAGTGTTGCCTGCATTTATAAAATCTTCATACGTTTTTTCAAGTGCAGTGAGAGACTCTTTTATAGTGATATCATTCCCCGCCGCATTTTTTGCACTGGCCATTGCGGAAACGAATATATTTTCCATCGCACCATGGTTTTTCAGGCTCATCAACTTCTCTAAGGAATTGGTGCTGATAATCTTTGACTGGTGACTAAAAACACCTGTAATCGTATTCTTGATATCATAGTTTACAGTCTGCAGCGGTATTGCTTTTCCAGCTATTTTCTGCTGGTTATCCGAAATGCTTTGGTAAGCGGTCAGGGATGTAAGGACCTGAATCAAAACAACCGCTACGGCAGTAACAACCCAGATTATCAAGAGCCCTTTGATCGTGATGTTGAGCTTTTTCATCGTTGCGTCCTTGATGCGGAACGAGCAATCAAAAGAGTATCGGGAGAAGTTATTACCTCTCCCGTTTCTGGTTTCAGAGCTCAGACCAGTTGAAGGCGACAAACTTGCCGTGCTGA
>AASF01001948.1 GCA_000168735.1 Candidatus Endoriftia persephone str. Hot96_1+Hot96_2
TAAACGAATTCGCCCTTGATCCAGCTGGAGAAGATCGAGGCCCACCCCCTGTTGAAGCTGCTGATGGACTACATCAGCAAGAACAAGATGACCCTCGAGGACATGGGCATGACGCCCAAGGCGCAGGATGAGCAGGAGAGCATTCGTGGGTACCTGGACCACGAAAAGGGCAGCCAGCAGGAGGCTCTGGAGTACCAGCGCCAGACTCAGCAGCAGCTGGAGCACTTGCAGACGCTGATCGGCAACAGTTACAGCCCCGGCCAGGGAGCCGGTCACTGTAGATGCCGATGCTGAGGTGGTTCGTGAGTGATCGGGTCTCAGCCCGCCCAGCGGATCCGCATGCAGAACCTGTCCGAGCGTGAGGTGATGCGCTACGCCGCAAGATCACCCCATGTGGCACAAGCACGTCCACAACGTAGATCTGGACCCCATCCAGGGTGCTGAAGTGCCTCGAGATGGACCGGCACCCCAACACCATCGACTTCTCCAGCCGCCGCACCGGTAAGACGGCGATCAAGGAGATGTACGAGCTCAAGAAGAACGCCACCAAATCAGACCAGGAACTGGGCATCGTCGCGCCGCGTGAGGCGCAGAGCCTGGTCAATCTTGGGTATCATCTGGATGCCATCCGCCGTTCCCCCATTCTCGAGGCCTGGATCAATTTCAAATCTGGCCGCCGGCAGTTTGCTGATACCTATTACGAATTTACCAACCGGTCAAAATCCAGAGCCTACGGCATCATGGCCCAGGTGGACGGTGGTGATCTGACCTCGGCCTCCCTCGAGGAGGTAGACGACATGCCAAAAGATCGGCTCTTCTCCCGTTTCCTGCTGATGATGGGCGCCGCCCGCCGCCTGGGGGCCGCGTCAGACTCAGAGAATGAGCCGGAGATCCGCATCACCGGTGTTTTCAAGGGGGCCGATACCCTCACCGACCTGCTGAGCTCCGGCAAATACCACGCCCTGGGCTGCCTGCATGGTGAGAAAGCCATAGACCAGATCCGCGCCTACATTGCCATGGGCGAGATGGATGAAGAGGCGGTGGATCTGGAGAGCTACAGCTACCCGGTCCCCATCGCCAATGCGCTTACCGGCGCCGAACTGGGTCTCCTGAACAAACAGTTCATGGCGAACATGAAGAGCCAGCTCTCTCCAGACGAATTACACCCGCCCAGTTTCTGTGCGTGAACACCGCCAGTCGCAACCTGATCTGGGAGACCTACATGCGCCGGGCCCCTTGCAGGTAGGGCTGATGGCCAATCTGTCCATCCTGGGAACCGCTGCCCGGAATGAAGCATGTCAAGCGCGGCCTGCTTGGTTTTGGCTACGATGCCGGCGGCCATGGCGAAGATCCGAAAAGCTCCCAACACGCCCTGGTTGGTGGTCGAACAGATCGGGCAACTACACCACCGTTCCCGCTTCTGCAAAACCTGGGTCTCCAGGTGCCGATGATCAGGTGGTGAAGCGGGATCTGATCGGTTTCTGGGACTATTTTCAGCCGGATACCGCCTTTGGCGATGCCCTACGGCGTGGGCATGCTGACCCAGCTGAACGACGAACTCTATGCAGAGGGCCTGACCCACATCGACCGCCGCACCGTTGGCGATGGTGACAGCACCGCCAGCACCTGGCCCGAGTGGCCTTTTTCACCGATCCGATTTGAGGGCATGGTCAAACACAACATGGCCTCCGCCCCTGCGCGGCGCCTTCCACAACAACCAGGCCGCCATCCCCTACCTGGATGATCAGGAGGAGAGCCTGCTG
>AASF01001947.1 GCA_000168735.1 Candidatus Endoriftia persephone str. Hot96_1+Hot96_2
GGAGAAAATGTTCGAAAGGTATGCAACAGGCGAGCTTGATCCCAAGGTCAGCTGATTGGCCGCAGCATACTAAAAAAGGGGCCTTAGGGCCCCTTTTTTTATCATCTGATTTTGCTTCAGGCAGCCCTATTGGTGGGATTCAGCGGGGGGAGGGGATCAGTCCGGAGCGCGAGAGAAAATCTTTCAGTTTGTTGGGGTTGAACCCGGTAAGCTGCTGCTTTCCCACCACCAACCTTGGGAACGTTACGTCCGCCAATACTGAAGAATTTCTTCTGGATCTTGTTTGGTTTCCCGACATCAAAGTCGAGAAAGGGGACGCCGTGCTGCTTCAACCAGGCTTTGGCCTGTCTGCAGTGCTTGCACTGCTGGGTAGTGTAGATCACGACCTTTGCTGTTTTTTCTTCTTGGCCATTCATGTGCAAGGCAGTTACCGTATGTTCTCTGTCCTGTGGTAAGTGGGCGTAACATTTGTTACGCCCCACGCTAGCTGACGACTTAGTTTCCTGTCAACTGTCGTTCCGCCTCGCGGTATTTTTCGGCCGTTTTGTTGATGATTTCGGCGGGCAGTTCGCGGGGCGGGCGGGGTCTTGTCCCAATCCAGGGTTTCCAGATAGTCCCGCACAAACTGTTTGTCGAAGCTCGGTGGGCTGATTCCCGGTCGGTATTGATCAGCCGGCCAGAAACGGGATGAGTCAGGGGTGAGCGCCTCATCGATCAGGTGCACCACACCGGTTATCGTCCAGCCCGAACTCGAACTTGGTGTCGGCAATGATGATGCCTTTGCTCCGCGCATACTCCGCCGCCTCGGTGTAGATGTGCAGACTGAGATCGCGCACCTGCTCTGCNGAGTTCACCGCCGAGCAGTTCGACTGGTCTTGTCGAAGCTGATGTTCTCGTCGTGTTCGCCAACTGCGGCTTTGGTGGAGGGGGTGTAGATCGCCTCTGGCAGCTTGTCGGCCTGCTGTAGCCCCTGCGGTAGCTGGATGCCACAGACAGCGCCGCTGCGCTGGTAATCCTTCCAGCCGGAGCCGATCAGATAGCCGCGCACTATGGCCTCCACCGGCAGTGGTTTGAGGGCGGCGTACCAGTAGCGCCCTGGTCACCCAGTGCGGCTCGCTGGTCGGCATCGGTGATGATGCTGCTGAGCCGGCAGGTTCGGAGCAGGTGGTTTGGTACCAGCGCTTCGGTGCGCTTGAACCCAGAAGTTGGAGACCCGGGTCAGTACCTCGCCCTTGCCGGGGATCGGCTGCGGCAGGACCCACATCGAATGCCCGAGAGACGATCGGTGGTGACGATCAGCAGATGATGGCTGTCGACTTCGTAGATGTCCCTGACTTTGCCGCGATTGAGCAGATGCAAATCGGGGAGTTCGGATTGGAAGAGGGTGTTAGCAGTTTCGATCATAGCGGTTGCCGTGGATACAAATCGGCATTATAACCGGATTTTTCGCCGGGCAGCCTGCAAAAAAAACAATTGCTTGGCTGATAAGCGGCTTGTATAAACGCAACTCTTTGACTGACGGCCTGATAGGGCCGCATCCAGATCGCACCGCGCAGCGTATAGCTGGGAGGAGAGAGAACTTGAGAGGATCGCTCACATGACAGAACCAACAGCACTATTCTGGTGGCATTTCGTGGCCAGCTTTACCTCGGCCACTTCGTTGGCACCCATCTGGATGACCCTGTGGGGTGTGTTGAGGGAAGATGCCGAAGGCGGCTGGTATGTCTATGCAGTCGGCGAGACGCCGCCCAGTACGGTGCTGGACAGTGCTGCATTCGAACCGCTTCATCAGCGAGATCGACACCCTGCTGCGGGAAGGGAGCATAAGGAGAACTACTGTGGGGCATCGTCTATGCGGATGATCTGCAGGCAGCCCAGCTTCGTCAAGATCTACGACCCGAACAACCTGGGAGTCTCCTGCGGTTACAGTGACAACCCTCCTCTACCGGGTTGGGTGCTGAGCAAAATTCCGCCCGGTGGATCTACCGGCAACCCAGCAGCTGCCGAATAATCGCAAACGCTGGTGGAGGCGTCTGTTCAGCAGCTAATAAATCCATGATCAGGAGCCGGAAATAGTCCGGCAACGGCATGTTAGACTGCCCCTCCAATAACCATGATCACGACTACGTATTTGGGGCTCCCGGGTGAACTATGACAGAGAATAAGACAGCAGAGTTCGAGATGTCGTTGAATGACCGGCTCGATATGACCCAGAGTGTGTTGAATATGCTCGAGAGCTGGGGCCTGCGGGCGGAAGAGCATGATGGCGCTGCTCAGTGTCGAAGGTAAACCCCGCCACTTCATGCGCTATCGACAGGATACCCCCTTTCCTCATACTCCGGAGCTGATGACGCGGATCGAGTACTTGGTGCGTATCGATGACGCCCTGCGCACCACCTATCCGGGCAACCCGCAGATAGGGCGGCGCTGGTTCCGTCAGGCCAATCACAAGCTAAGTCGCCGTACCCCCCTGTCAGTGATGCTGGATGGCGAGAAGGGGATGGTCAGCGTGCTCTGTCACCTCGACTGCACCTTTGCCTGGGATATGAGTGGATCCCGCAACACCTCCTGTCAGGACTCTCTGACGTACTTGGCTTGGACGGTGTTGGGGGGTGAGCCTCACGCCGCCGCGAGCCAGACCTCCAGCCCCGTGACTGTTGAGCTCGAGATCGAAGAGCCAGCAGCGCCAGGCACTGCTCCTGCGGCAGTTGGCAGCCACGCCGCTGTAGTGCTTCCAGCGCCCAGCTTTCCAAGCCGAGTGCGGATCGGGACCTGGCGATCCGGCGCGTTGGCTTGCAGCGCGATCTCAACAAAATGTCTCCAGACCCTCCCGCAGCTGCGTCGCCGGCTGCTCCACCCCGGTGACCGCTCCGAAGTGAGTCAGGTAGATCACCTTGGGCCTGTAGCTCAGCAGCCGATCGAGGGTGGCGTTCCAGGCATCCGGGTCGAACTGCACCGGGGTGGTGGTGGGAAGCAGAAAGGCGCCGCTGTCTGTATCGAACTCCCGGTAGGAGAGACCGAAGGTGTCCGCCGCTGAAGAAGCCATTGGTCTGGGAGTCGTGGATGCGGATATGGTGACGGGCGTGGCCAGGGGTGTCGAGACACTCCCAGGCGGGGTCTGCCCAGCTCCAGGGTAAGTCCATCTTCAGCCTCGATCACCCGTTCCGCCGCCACCGGGATGATTTCGCCATAGAGACGCTCAAATTCCGCCTTGCCGTAGACCGCGATGGTGCCGGCGATCAGCTTGGCCGGATCGATCAGGTGGCGTGCGCCGAACGGAT
>AASF01001946.1 GCA_000168735.1 Candidatus Endoriftia persephone str. Hot96_1+Hot96_2
TTAAACGAATCGCCCTTAGCTTGAGGGCCTCGAGATTTCCATTAGCTGCAAGGCGGGTGACGAGGGACGTCTGTTTGGCTCCGTCGGCACCATCGATATCGCCAAGGCGGTGAACGAGGCGGGTGGCGAGCTGGAGAAGCAAGAGGTGCGTCTGCCTAACGGCCCGTTCCGCGTTGCGGGTGATTACGAGGTGGAACTGCACCTGCACACCGACGTCAACGCCAGCCTCAAGCTGCAGATCGTCCCGGAAGCGTAAACCTCCGCAGTGACGGTTGTGACCCGCGCCCCGGTCGGCCAGTGTGCCTGCCGGGGTGCTGGCGTTTGTGCGCCAGCATAAGTTGAATCTACCACTCCTCCCTCCGCTACGGTGCGCCCCGGTTTAGCTATCGTTCCGGTTTTTACTTCCCAGCGCAACTGCCAGACACTGTCCCTGCCGCTTTCCTGAAGCTGGCGGAGCACGTATCCTTAGCACTTTGGGCGGCGTCACCTTGATGTCGTCCGCTTGCTAGATGTCATCATGTCAGAACAATCCTATCCTGCTGATATACAAGACTATTTTTCGGATCGCGCCGAAAATCTGAGGGTTCCGCCCCACTCGATTCAGGGCGAACAGTCGGTGCTGGGCGGGCTGATGCTCGATAACTCCACCTGGGACCGCATCGCCGACCAGCTGGTGTCGGAGGATTTTTACCGCAAGGAGCACCGCCTGATCTTCGATTGCGCTCAGCGCACTGGCAGATCAGAGCCAGCCTTTTGATGTGGTGACTCTGGCGGAGGTCCTGGAACGGCGCGGTGACCTGGAGGAGGCGGGTGGCCTGCCCTATCTGGTGACTCTGGCGGAAGAGACACCAAGCGCCGCCAACATCAAATCCTACGCTGGCATCGTGCGCGAGTATGCGGTGATGCGTCAGCTGATCTCGGTGGGTACCGAGATCTCCGACATCGCCTTCCATCCTGAGGGTCGCGATGCGAATGAACTGCTCGACCATGCCGAGCGCAAGGTGTTCGAGATTGCCGACCAGCGTACCCGTGGCGGTGGTGGCTTTACGCCGATCAAGGGCCTGCTGACTAAGGCGGTGGATCGCATCGAGACCCTGTTCCAGCAGGATGAGCCGATCACCGGCGAGTCCACCGGCTTCAGCGACTTCGATGAGATGACCTCGGGGTTGCAGCCAGCGGATCTGATCATCGTCGCCGGGCGTCCCTCCATGGGCAAGACCACTTTCGCCATGAACATCGCCGAGAGTGTGGCGATCAAGGCTGGCAAGCCGGTGGCGGTGTTCAGTATGGAGATGCCGGGCGACTCGCTGGCGATGCGCATGATGTCGTCGCTGGGGGCGTATCGACCAGATGCGGGTGCGTACCGGCAAGTTGGAGGATGATGAGTGGCCGCGCCTCACCTCGGCGGTGAGCATGTTGGCGGAGACCAAGCTCTTCATCGACGACACCCCGGCCCTGACTCCCACCGAGGTACGCGCCCGGGCGCGGCGCCTGAAGCGAGAAAACCCCGACCTGGGGTTGATCGTGCTCGACTATCTGCAGCTGATGCAGGTGAATGGCAGCAACGAGAACCGCACCACCGAGATCTCGCTGATCTCGCGCTCGTTGAAGGCGCTGGCGAAGGAGCTCAATGTACCGGTGATCGCCCTCTCCCAGCTCAACCGCAGCCTGGAGCAGCGCCCCAATAAACGCCCGGTGATGTCTGATCTGCGTGAGTCTGGCGCCATCGAGCAGGATGCAGACCTGATCGTCTTCATCTACCGCGACGAGGTATACAACGAGGATAGTCCCACCAAAGGTATCGCCGAGATCATCATCGGCAAGCCAGCGTAATGGTCCCATCGGGCACCGTGCGTCTCACCTTCCTTGGCAAGTACACCAAGTTCGAAAACTATATTGCAGACCCCTACGGCGACGAGAGCTATTGATGAGTTTTGCCCCCCAGGCACTCATTGACCGGGCGGCTCTGCACCACAATCTGCGCCGAGTGCAGCCAGGCTGCGTCCAACAAGTCGCATTCTGGGCGGTGATCAAGGCCAACGGCTACGGTCACGGCATGGAGCGGGTGGCGCAGGCGCTGACAGATGCGGACGGGCTTTGCGGTGGCGCGTATCGACGAGGGCGGTGCGGCTGCGCGCCGCTGGTATCGACAAGCCGCTGCTGGTATTGGAGGGGGTGTTTGATGCCGAGGCTCTGCGCGCAGCAGCGGCCCACCAGGTTGCAGTGACGGTGCACCAGACCCAGCAGCTGGAGCTGTTGGAGCAGACCCTACTGGCTCACCCGATCGAGGTCTGGCTCAAGGTGGATAGCGGCATGCACCGGCTTGGTTTCCGGCCGGAGGCGGTGGCAGCAGTGGCGCAGCGGCTGCAACAGACGCCAGCGCTGGGAGTGTTGCATCTGATGACCCATCTAGCCAACGCTGATGACCCGCAGGATCCTGCCAACCAGGACCAGTGTGTACGCTTCGACGCTATCGATACCACCCCCTTTGCGCAGCTCTCCATCGCCAACTCTGCCGGACTGTTGGCCTTTCCTGAGTGTCAGCGTGACTGGGTCCGGCCCGGCATCATGCTCTACGGGGTCTCACCCTTCAGCGAGGGCAGTGGTGAGCCGCTGGGCCTGAAACCGGTGATGCGCTTCAGCGCTCCGGTGATCGCCGTGAATCGCTACTGAGCACGGGTGACAGCGGTCGGCTACGGCGGCAGCTACCGCTGTCCCGAACCGATGCCGGTGGCGGTGATCGGCGTCGGTTACGGTGACGGTTATCCGCGCCATGTCCCGGGCGGCACACCGGTACTGTTGCGTGGCCGGCGCCTGCCGCTGGTGGGGCGGGTCTCGATGGATATGATCTGCGGTCGATGCCCGTGAGCTGGCCGATCTGCAACCGGGCGCAACCGGCGCTGCTGTGGGGGCCGGGACTGCCGGTGGAGGAGATCGCCAGACGGGCTTGGCACTATCCCTTATGAACTGCTGTGTGGTATCACCGGGCGGGTCGGGTTTGTCGAAGTCAATTCGGAGGAGGGCCGGGATGGCGCAGGGTAGTCGAAAATCTTCCAATTCGGTCTACAGTTGCTCGGGCTGCGGTGCCACCTCTCCCAAGTGGGCCGGCCAGTGTCCCGACTGCAAGGCGTGGAATACCCTGGAGGA
>AASF01001945.1 GCA_000168735.1 Candidatus Endoriftia persephone str. Hot96_1+Hot96_2
GATCCGGTCGACCGTATGGCGGCAATTTTCGCGAGCGCTTCCATGTGCCGATCAATATGTAACCTGACAGGATGGCGCCGACAAGCATCGCCCACCACCAATTCTGCACCACATGGGCGATGTTGATGACGACGCGGGTAAACACAGGCAGGTCGGCGCCAAAGCCCCGGAACAGTTGCTCGAACTGGGGGATGACGAAGATCATGATGATCGCGGTGACGATGATAGCGACCAGGACCACCGCGGCGGGGTAGAACAGCGCCTTCTTGATTTTGCCCTTGATTGACTCGGTCTACTCCTTGTAGAGCGCAATCTTGTGTAGCAGGGTCTCCAGCACACCGGCATGCTCGCCGGCTTTTACCAAGTTGCAGAACAGGTCATCAAAATGGAGTGGGTGTCTCTTGAGCGCATCAGCCAGTGCGGTGCCGTCCTCCACATCGGACTTGACGCTGAGGATCAGATCCTGCATCGAGGGGTTTTCGTGGCCACGTCCGACGATCTCGAACGCCTGCACCATCGGCACGCGCGGCGCTCATCATGGTGGCGAGCTGACGACTGAAGACAGCGATGTCGGCGCTTTTGATCTTCCTCTTGCGACTTGTCAGAAATGAGGTCGTCTTTTTTCTGACCTTCAGCGGATTGATGCCCTGACGCCGTAGTTCAGCCCGTACCAGGGCAACATTGGTGGCGCGGGTCTCGCCGGTGATGCGTGAGCCCTTGCGATCAGTGCCTTCCCAGGCGTAAAGACTGGCTTTTGGCTGTGCTTTTTTAGCGGGAGGCGCCATGGTTTAGTCCTTGGTTACCCGGTTGATCTCGTTGAGGCTGGTGAGGCCTGCCTTGACTTTGCGCAGGCCGGAGGCGCGCAGGTTGTCGATCCCCTCCAACTGGGCCTGCTCCTGCACTTGCAGCGAGGTGCAGCCTGCCATGATCAGCTTGCCCATTGCCTCGGAGACAGGCATCACCTGGAATATGCCTATGCGACCTTTATAGCCGTTGGTGCACATGTCGCAGCCGACTGGCTTGTAGACGGTAATGCCTTCGTCGATCTCAGCATTGTTGAAGCCCTCTTCCAGCAGCGCCTCGCGGGGTAACTCTTCGGCGGCCTTGCAGTGGTCGCAGAGCCGTCGCGCCAGTCGTTGTGCCATGATTAACAGCACCGAGGAGGCAATGTTGAAGGGCGGAATGCCCATGTTGGCGAGGCGGGTCAGGGTCTGGGGGGCGTCGTTGGTGTGCAGGGTGGAGAGTACCAGGTGGCCGGTCTGGGCCGCCCTTGACCGCGATCTCCGCAGTCTCCAGGTCACGTATCTCGCCGACCATGATGATATCCGGGTCCTGTCGCAGGAAGGCGCGCAGCGCCGTGGCGAAGGTGAGCCCGGTTTTCGGGTTCATGTTGACCTGGTTGATGCCCGGGACCTGGATTTCGACCGGATCCTCGACGGTGGAGATATTGACCCTCGGGTTTGTTCAGTAGATTGAGGCCGGTGTAGAGGCTGACCGTCTTGCCGCTGCCGGTGGGGCCCGGTGACCAGGACCATGCCGTAGGGCTTCGCGATCGCCTCGAGAAACGCCTTCTGCTGCTCTGGTTCGAAACCGAGTGACTCGATGCCGATCTGCGCGCTGGTGGGGTCGAGGATACGCAGCACCACCTTTTCACCATGCAGGGTGGGGCAGGTGTTGACGCGGAAGTCGATGGAGCGGCTCTTGGAGATCTTCATCTTGATGCGGCCGTCCTGCGGCACGCGACGCTCCGCGATATTCATGCGCGACATCACCTTGAGGCGGCTGGTGAGGCGGTTGGCCAGGTTGGCGGGGGGCGAGGCGACCTCGTGTAGCAGGCCATCAATGCGGTAGCGGATGCGGTATTTGCGTTCGTAGGGCTCCAGATGGATATCCGAGGCGCCGGCGTTGATTGCATCCAGCAGTATCTTGTTGACGTAGCGCACCACCGGCGCTTCGTCCACATCCAGTTCGCCATCCGCCGGTTTTGAGTCCTCACCCCCGGAGATATCCAGGTTGTCCAGGTCAGTATCCAGCAGGTCGTCCATGCTGGTGTCTTGGGCATCCAGAATCAGGCTGATCAGCTTGCTGAGCTTGTTTTCTTCCACCAGGATCGCCTCGGAGGCGAGGCCGGTGTTGAAGCGGATCTCGTCGAGTCCCTGGTGGTTGGTTGGGTCGGAGACGGCGAGGAAGAGGCGGTTGCCGCGTTTGAACAGCGGCAGGGCCGTGGTGGTTGCGGATCAGTTTCTCATCCACCAAATCCCGCGGCATCAGGGTCGGTGTCGACCACATCAAGATCGAAGATCGGCACGCCAAAACCACGCAGAAGGCGGAGACCCGCGATCTCAAGGGCTTGTAAGCAACGTGGTTTTCGACCAGGTAAGTGGCAAATGGGATGCTCTGAGAGAGGGCATCCTCAAATGCGGCGGAGGCATTTTCCTCCGGAAATCAGGTTGTCCTGGATAATACAACGGGCCAGGCCGCTGAGGTTTGCTTTGGGTTTGGTGCTGGCCATCCTGTCGATATCTTCCGCGCTGGTGGAGAGGTTGGGGGCGGTCGGGCCAGTTCAACCCATGAGGCGGGCTGAGTTTGGAAATGGTGTTCAATAACCGCCGCAACCAACTGATCTTATTGCCCCAATATAGCCCCTGCCGGGGGTGATATCAATTTGCCCAGGGTGTGCGCCATCACGCTTTTTAGCGTCGAATGGGTGGAAGTCAGCTGCCGGTGTTTGTTGCACACCTAAAGGTGCCTGCGGTCTGGTTCCGGGTGCATTGGATGCTGGCTTCAGCGTAGTTGATGTCGGTGACGGTCAGGATGTAGCCGGTTGCGATGTCGGCGTTGAGCGCGGCCACCGAGTAGTTGTAATTGTTGCCGTCACCATCGGGGTGCCAGGCGAGGTTACCTGTCTGCAGGTCTATTGGGTTGCCATCCGCTTCCCAACTGCCAGCGATGTAGGTGTTGTTCTCCCAGGAAGTAGTCTTCCAGAGCCAGGCGTAGAGGTTCGGCGTTCATGCGCGCGGCGCTGAAGCGGGCCTCTTCGATGTAGCCGTTCTAGCCCGGGAATGCCGATGGCTGAGATGATGGTGATGATGGCGATGGTGATC
>AASF01001944.1 GCA_000168735.1 Candidatus Endoriftia persephone str. Hot96_1+Hot96_2
TTTTGAATTTAGCTGCCGCGAATATCCTTGATCCATATCTCCGAGCGGGGCCAGTTTGGCTTCGCCCGCCTCAACAGACCGCCAGGAGGGGAGGTGGAGGCGCTTGTGCTATGTCGCCACTGACCGCGCCGATAGGTGCGGTCCTGCAGAAAGGGACTGCAGGCGCAGTGCGGACGTCGAGTGGCTCTGTCCGGCGACCCTGCTCAGTTTCTCGGTGACCGACGATGGTGTGGAGGTGCGGGCTCGACCGGGCCGGCGCCGAGCAGCGTGTCGGCGCGCGCCTGCTGGTGGCGGCGGATGGGGGCGACTCGCCGGTGCCGCGACCGGTTGGCCGATCCCGCTGCAGGAGCGCAGCTACGGTCAGACTGCGATCATCGCCAACGTTACCGCCGAGCAGCCACACCAGGGGCATCGCCTACGAACGCTTCACCGACAGCGGGCCGCTGGCGATGCTGCCGATGACTGAGGGGCGTTGCTCGCTCGTCTGGGAGTGCCCGCGACGATCAGGTTGCCGATATCATGGCCCTTGCTGATGATGTGTTTCTGCAGCGGTTGCAGCACCGTTTTGGCTATCGGCTCGGCCCAGCTGCAGCGGGTCGGGCGGCGTGTCGCCTATCCGTTGCGCTACCGCCAGGGCGACGGAGTCGGTGCGCCCGCGCATCGCGTTGATCGGCAATGCCGCCCACGCCATCCATCCGGTCACCGGCCAAGGCTACAACCTCGGCACTGCGTGATGTGGCGGTGTTGGCGGATCTGCTGGCCGATGCCGGCCCGTTGAGCGGAGCGTATCCTGGTGAGATNNGGGGCGCTGCTCAACCGCTATACCGAGTGGCGTCACCAGGACCAGCGGCGGGTGGCGCTGATCACCGACAGCCTGGCGCGGCTCTTCGCCAACCCGTTGCCACCACTGCGTTTTGCTCGCAACCTGGGGTTGCTCGGCCTAGATGCCCTGCCCGGTCTGAAGCACTTGGTGGCACGCCAGTTCATGGGGCTGAATGGTCGCTTGCCGCGGCTCGCAAGAGGGATCCCCCTAAGATGAATGAGACGAACAAAAACGCCTTTGATCTGATCGTCGTCGGTGGCGGCATGGTGGGCTCCGCGCTGGCCTGCGCGGTGGCCGAACAGGGCCTTCAGGTCTGTGTGCTGGAGGCACGGGAGCCGCAGCGGCAGTGGCCCGCCGACGAGATCGACCTGCGAGTCTCCGCCCTGACCCGGGCCTCGCAGCGCATTCTGGAGAATCTGGGGGCCTGGGGGCGGATGAGTCAGTTGCGCATCAGCCCCTATAGTGAGATGCGCGTCTGGGATGCCGACGGCTTTGGTAAGATCCACTTCAGCGCCGCCGAGGTGGGTGAGGACAACCTTGGCCATATCGTCGAAAACCGCGTCACCCAGCTGGCCCTGTGGGAGCGGCTGGCGACCTTTGCCAACCTCACCCGTATCTGCCCGGCAGCACCGGTGAGCGAGCTGATCCTCGGTGAGAACCCTGCGCTGGTGCTGGAAGATGGCCGCCGGTTGCAGGCGGATCTGGTGGTGGCGGCGGACGGCCGGGATTCGCAGATCCGCCAGCTGGCCGCCATCGGCACCAAAGGCTGGGACTACGACCAGCATGCCATCGTCGCCACTATCCGTCCGCAGCAGCACACCAATTCCCGCCTGGCAGCGTTCATGCCACCGGGCGTGGCGTTCTGC
>AASF01001943.1 GCA_000168735.1 Candidatus Endoriftia persephone str. Hot96_1+Hot96_2
CTTCGCCAGAAACACCTCACTTTCGGATTGGTACTCCTCAGCACGATGGGTTGTGGAGAGGATGGGACAGTCTGCTATGTCGTGCGCTGAATCCTCCCCGCCCTTATTATGTACGACGTCGTGAAACACCAAGCCCAACACTTCCTCTTGTGAGTAATCAAGAAGCTCAAGAGCGGCGGGATTGCAATAATTCACCACGCCTGACCGATCCAGTATCACAATACCCTCACCGACAGATGTCAGGATATCAGCGACGCCCTCACAAAGGATTTTTTCGAGCAAATCATCCGTCGGTATGGATGAGTGGGTGGCAGTTCTGGATTTTCTGTTCATACGCGTTTTCCCGAACCGAGCTATCGAATACTTTCATACCAATAATCACTAAGGAGCCTCTGCATGAATCTGGGCGAGCGGGATTGTGAGGCCAGCTTTTTCGATGCAAGGTGGAAATCGCAGGGTTGCTCAACAACATCCTGTCACCATTACACCGCCACAGGGGTGTAATGGCTGATCTATCGCCAAGCTTATGCCCACAAAAAATACCTTTGGGGCACAAAGCGAAGCAGCTGTGGAATTTTGGCCACAAGGGCTATCATCCATAATTCATTCAGCACTTCCATGTGTCTCGGCACAAAGAATATGAATCTTTAACCTTGATAGGAAAAGAAGGTGGCCCACCTTTTTTAGAGGTGCTTGGCTGGACCAGGCAAAACAAGGTCAGTCAGATGTACGCCAAAGCAGACAAACGACTCATGAGCAAAGGAGATGATGAGGGAATCCTCAGGATCATTCATGGCTACACGCCGCTCCTACATCGGCACCTACCGCCTCCTGCAATATTCAACTTGAATATAAGGTTTTTTCTTCCACCTATGGAATTTTTCTCTGGAATCTCTTAGCCTCATGCGGGTCCTGCAGAATCTGCAGGCAGGAGGACTACCATCAGAGCAAGGGCGGAGAGACCCATGAGCAAGAATAAATCTTTTAAAATCAAGGTACTGTCAATTACCCTGCGGAGTGACAGCAGCCTTCTCAGCACAACAAGTAGCGGCATCAGGATTTGCGGTTCCCGAGCTCAGCGTAGCCGGTCTTGCCACATCCAACGCGATGGTCGCCAATCACAAGGAGTTGGGTGCCCTGCCCTACAACCCGTCCGCCATGGGCCTTTCATGAAGGCAGCTCTGTCAGCTTCGGGTGCCCTACTGATCAAACCCGGCCTCAGTGTCACCACCGGCAACGGGACCTTCGACAGTGATGGCAATGGCCTGGTGGCAGTGCCCTCGATCAGTGCACACCATACCCTGACAGAAAACTGGAGCATCGGCCTGGCCGTCAACGCCCCCGTTCGGGCTGGAGACCGATTGGTCTAGCTCGACCTTCATCCAGTCTGCACAAAACCCAGGCGGTTATGCTCCTGGAACCTCGATGCCGACCCGTTCCAAGCTTGAAATCGTCGATTTCAGCCCGGCCCTCGCCTACAAACTCAACGACAATGCCAGTCTCGCCGCAGGCGTTGACCTCTACTGGGCTGAAGAAGGTGATCTTCAACAGCAAGGTGAACGACGGCGCCAGCTTCCCCGATGTCACGCCTAGAAAGGGGCGACGGCAGGGGCGTCGGTTTCCACTTGAGTGGACTCTATGTCGCCGGCGACTGGAGTTTTGGCGTGCAGTTACCACACCTCATCCGATATCCCGGTCGATGGTCAAATCCAGTCCCCGACCGGCAACTCGGACGCCAATACCAGCTCTGGGAGGTACCATCAAGACTGCAGCTAGGCATCCGCCACCAGACCACCAAGAAGCTGGCGCTGGAATTCGATTTCACACGTACCGGCTGGAGCTCTTTCGACTCCATCATCGTCAAAGACAGCACCTATAGCACCACCCTGATGACCAGCGAGAACAAGTGGAAAGACGTCAACGCCTATCGCATCGGCGGTACCTATGATCTTACTCAGGCAACCCAGCTGCGTGCCGGCTATACCTTCGA
>AASF01001942.1 GCA_000168735.1 Candidatus Endoriftia persephone str. Hot96_1+Hot96_2
TTGATCAGCATTCTGATGCTGATGGGTTATTCGCCGGGCTATTCGGCAATCCTCGGCATCCTTACCTCGATCATCACCAGCTGGTTTCGCAAGGAGACCCGCATCGGCCCCAGGCGCTTCATCGTGGCGGCGCGTAACGGTGCGGAGAATAGCCTCAAGATCGGCGCCACGGTGGGGGTGATTGGCATCATCATCGGCGTACTGACCTACTCGGGCCTGGTGCTGACCTTTGCCGATATCGTCATCGAACTGGCAGATGGACGACTGTTTCTCACCATCCTGCTGATCGCGCTGGCCTCCCTGGTGCTCGGCATGGGGGTGCCGGTGACCGCCGCCTACCTGATCACCGCAGTGGTGGCGGTGCCGGCCCTGACTCACTTGGGGGTCAATGAGCTTGCCGCCCACATGATCGTCTACTGGGCTCTCCCAGGACTCCAACATCACACCGCCAGTCTGTATCGCCGGCCTTCGCCGGGCGCCACCATCGCCAAGGCGAACATGTGGAAGACGGCGTTCACCGCCTTCAAATTCGCCAAGTTTCTCTATCTGGCGCCGTTCCTGTTTGGCTATGTGCCAGAGTTCTCCCTGAACGGCACACCCGAGGGATATCGCCATCGTCTTTGTGCTGATCCTGTTCGGCACCTACGCTTACGCCCTGGTTGGCTCAGCGGTATATGGCTGCAATGGTTCAAAAAGGCGGATGTTTGATGGGGGGATCCTGGCTGGGGGCGTTGTACTCACGGGTTTACACAGGAGCCTCTGAATAAGTCTGGGGCTGTAAGGCTGCCGTTCATAATTCGTTCAGAGGCTCCCAATGCAACATAATCGGCTAGGATTAGTGGCAGGAATCGGATTCTATTCAATGGGTTCGGGGAGGGGACGGGATCCTGATGGACGATACTTTTCGCAGGCTGGTTGAGATCAACGTCATGGGGCGGGTGATGGCGGCCTGCAGCGCCCGGGTGTATCAGCGATCCTGGGTCTGTTGGCGCAATATAACTCCACCGGTGCTGCAGGCGATCCAGGCAAGCATGAGTGATGTGTGCACACCTGGCTGAGTTTGATGAGATTCTAAAGCGCCAGCATTGGAGTTGTGCTGTGAGACAAGAAGTTCTGACTCCATGCCTGGGCAGCAGCTTACATGCTCCTCCCCGTGCAGCCGGAGGCGGAAGCTGACACTGAGGAGCCTCCAGAATCAGAACCTGGAGCCAGAGTCTTGCCCCCAAAGCACGTCCGAGGCGCGCGCCCTCCGGTTATGTGCCCGATGTGCAAGTCGATGCCAGAGCGCCTCGCCGAGCAACGTGAGCTGGTGGAGGAACTGCTGAAGAATGACTGCGTCGAACCTGGGCTCTGGTCACCTGCAAGCAGGCGGAGCAGATGAGCCGTGGCATGGTGGGGCGTGAGCCGAAGAAGGCAGAGGCCGATATCGTGGTCGAGCTGCGCGCCACCCTGCATACCCAGATCCGCAAGTTTCTACGCAAGCACAAGGGTGGTCCCTGGAATAATCCCAAGGCCCAAAGAGGTGTTGCGGATCGAGATTGCCTCCACCGGCTCGCTCCGCTCTCTGGTGCAGATTGGCCGATCCATCCTGAGTGAACGCGATGAGTGGCTGATG
>AASF01001941.1 GCA_000168735.1 Candidatus Endoriftia persephone str. Hot96_1+Hot96_2
TTGGAGTGGAAGGATGGCCCGCAGGGGATGGAGTCACGCCTCAACGGCGTGCTCACCGACCGCTACCAAGAAGGTGAGCAGGCGGGCTACCCGACCATCTGCAAGGGACGTTTCGAGGTCGGCGACAATACCTTCTACGCGATCGAGGAGCCGACCTCGCTCAACACCCTGGAGCTACTGCCTGAGCTGATGGCCGCCGGAGTGGAGGCGATCAAGATCGAGGGCCGGCAACGCAGCCCAGCCTATGTGGCCCAGGTGGCGCAAGTATGGCGTCAGGCGCTCGACAGCTGCCAGCGCGATCCTGAAACCTACCGGGCAAACCCGGCCTGGAACGCCACCCTCGGCAACGTCTCCGAAGGCACGCAGACCACCCTCGGCCCCTACCACCGCCCCTGGCAGTAACTCCCGCGGAATTATCGTGACCCTGCGCTCCAGCCTGAAACTCTCCCTCGGTCCCGTACTCTACTTCTGGTCCCGCGACGATCTGTTCAGCTTCTACGAGGGAGGTGACGGAGATGCCGGTGGATATTGTCTATCTCGGCGAGACGGTCTGCTCCAAACGGCGCAGCCTTAGCACCGCTGATTGGATCGAACTCGGCGAGCGGCTGAGCCAGGCCGGCAAACAGGTGGTGCTCTCCACCCTGGCGCTGCTCGAGGCAGAGTCGGAGATGAAGACCCTGCGACGCATCTGCGACAACGGCCAGTTCATGGTCGAGGCCAATGATATTGGCGCAGTGCAGCTGCTATCGAGCGCCGGCCTGCCGTTTGTCACCGGACCGCTGGTCAATATCTACAACCCCCGCACTCTCAACCTGCTGGCGAAACAGGGGCTGAAGCGCTTGGAGTCTGCCACTGGAGCTCTCCCGTGAGACTCTGAAGCAGATGCAGGCGGAGCGGCCGGAGGGGGTCGAGACCGAGGTCTTCGCCTTCGGCCGCCTGCCGCTGACCCTCTCGGCGCGCTGCTTCAGCCGCCCGCTCCCACAACCTACCGAAAGACGACTGCGACCTGAAGTGCATCGACTACCCGGACGGCCGCCTGCTCTCCACCCAGGAGAGCGAACCCTTCCTGGTGCTCAACGGCATCCAGACCCTCTCCGCGCTCAGTTGTGATCTGCTGCCGGAGGTCCCGGGCATGCAACAACTCGGGGTGGATGTGCTGCGCATCAGCCCACAGTACCGCCACACCGGTCGCATCGTCGATGCCTTCAGCAAGGCCATCGCCGGTGAGACAGCCGCCAACCTGGCTGCGCTGACCCCGGTCGGTACCTGTGACGGTTACTGGCAGGGTGAGGCCGGCATCCACAACAGCCCTGAAAGCAGCCCGGCAGGTCTAGTCAGACACCGCATATGGGGTAGAATTCTGGCTCCCCATCTGCAACACGGTGCCTTAATGGATCCAACCCGCCCCATCGGTATCTTCGACTCCCGGTATCGGTGGTCTCTCCGTATTGCGCCACATCCGCGAACAGCTCCCCGCTGAGGATCTGTTCTACGTCAGCGACAGCGGCCACCTCCCCTACGGTGCCAAAGGCTCCGCATTTTGTTGCCCAGCGCGCCCAGCAGATCACCCGCTTTCTCATCGCACAGGGCGCCAAGACGATCGTCATCGCCTGCAACACCGCCACCGCCGCTGCGGTGGCCAGTCTACGCCAGCAACACACGCTACCGATCATCGGCATGGAACCTGGTCTGAAACCAGGGATCGCTGCCAGCCGCAATGGCGTGGTGGGAATACTCGCCACCGAGGGCACTCTCGGCAGCGCCAAGTTCCGCGACTTGCTAAGGCGCCACGGAGAGGGTGCAAGGGTGATCATCCGCCCCTGTCACGGCTGGGTCAGGCAGGTTGAATCCACAGACCTCAGCGGACCACGGGCACTCAAGGTGGTTGCGGAGGAGATCCAACCGTTGATCGATCAAGGGGTCGATAGCCTGGTGCTCGGCTGTACCCACTTCCCTTTTCTGCACCAGGCGATCCGCCAAATGGTGCCTGCCAAAACACACATCATCGACACCGGCCCGGCGGTGGCCAAAGAGCTGAAACGACGTCTTGTGGAACAGGGGCTGCTGAGACGCAGCACTTTGAGGGGCGNAAGGTGCGCTGTTGGTGCAGCGCGCGAAGATTGCACAAACCAAGTATCAGGTCGAGCGGCTCTGGCGGCCGGGCTGCCCCGTACTGCCATTGCCGGTAGAGTGATCCCTCACTCTACCTGGCAATCAGGCTACAGAACCGGATTCAAAGGCGCCAATATCGGGTGCCTGACCGCTCCACTCGCGGCACTCCCCATCGCCAGGCCCCGGTTCGGGACAGTGGATAGCGGAGAGATGGACACCGGCATCGATCAGAGCTGAACCGGCTGGGGGTGTGAAGGCGCTGCGGAACTGGTTGTGCATGTAGGCCCAGCGTTCGCGGATGCTGATGCCTTCCGGCAGATCCAGGTTGGGCACGAATCGAGAGAGCCCCCCCGAGACCTCAGAGTTGGCCTGGTGGCTCATATTGCTGCCGTAGGTCAAATCACTATCGCCCCAGGCCACACTGTTGACCACCTCACCCGTTGCCGAGGCCCCCATGAAATTGTGGCTGCCCGCTCCCGTCGCCAGGATATGATAGGCATTGGCCGCACCCCGCAGTTCAAAGCCCCGCAAAGGACACTCATTGGGCGAGCAGTGCTCCGGGCTGCCGGTACCCAGCGAGACACAACCGAGATAGGTATTGGCGTTATTCTGCCTGGTTCTTCACCACGCAAGGGATTCTTAATTAGTTGGGCGCTGTTCACCGCCGGGACCGTTGTCGGAAGGAGATCAGGCCCTGGTAGAGCGACTTTCTGACATAGAGAAGTCGAAGCCGTCGTCCGCATTGTGCCAGACGATCACCTCCACCACCTTGTTGCGGCGACAGACGTTGCTTGAGAGATTGTCGGAGCAAAACTTGGATGCCCCCATGCCGTCTGAGTTACCACCGCCGCCAGGATCACCCGGCACCTCAGGGGACTTACGACCATCTGAATACCTACCGTTGTGGTGGGACGATCGACCCTATAGACCAGGTTCTCGTTAATCGGTACCGACTGATCATCCGGCCGAATCATTACACCGCCACCATGGGCGCTGTGAGCAAACTCAGAGTAGCGCAGGGTATTGTGGCTGCCGCGGATGCGAAACAGGGAGTACCAGCCGTGATGGGCGTAGATCTCTTCCACCAGGGGCGCCGCTCACATCCTTGTTGAAACCGGCACACTCGTAGGGACACTCACGGATCTCGAACTGGCGCACTGTGACATCATCGGCGGCGATGCGCAGTAGTGTGGTGCGCTCATTGGACTGGGCATCATAGGGAAACCCTGCACCCTCTATCACCGGGCGCTCATCGCCATACCCCGCCAGGGTCAGCCCCTGTACGTCGATAACCACCTCATCGGAGGAGGCAACAGGGTAGATACCACTGCGCACCAAGACTGTCTGGCCAACCTGGGCAACGGCAATGGCATCGCGGATACTGGGGTAAGCATCACCATCACTGCCGGAGCAGTTGCGTTTGGCGATCGAATAGCTAGCGCAGTCGCCGGACAGCTGTATATCAACATACAAGGTCTCACCGCTGTTTCCAGCCGAAGAGCCGGCACCGCCCCCGGATGAGCCACTGCTCGTGCTGCTGCCGCTCTCACCGGATGAACCACCAGTGGGGGCATTACCTGAAGAGCCACCAGCCGTGGTACTGACACCATCCACGCTTGATGTGACGCCACCTCCAGTCGAGGTGCTGGCGGAAG
>AASF01001940.1 GCA_000168735.1 Candidatus Endoriftia persephone str. Hot96_1+Hot96_2
TATGGGACGACAATCTGCGGGAGCTTAGCAATCCGCCCCCGCGTTGGTGGATGATCGCCTTCTGGGCCTCAATCATCTGGTTCTTTGGTTATGGTGTGCTCTATCCCATGTACCCGATCGGTAACGAGTCGACCAAGGGTGTAATGGGTTGGACCCAGATCGGCGAGTACAACGAAGGCGTTGATGAGGTGGAAGCCGTTCGCGCCGAATTCGAAAGCCAGCTCAAGGGTATGAGCGCCAAGGATGTTCTGGCCGATCCCGGGTTGAGCGAATACACCGTGGCCGCGGCCAAGGTGCTATTTGGTGACAACTGCGCGGCCTGCCACGGCGGCGGCGGTCAGGGTGGTCCCAACTTCCCCGTGTTGGCCGATGATGACTGGCTCTACGGTGGTGCCATCGAGACCATCGAACAGACCATCAGCATGGGACGCAAGGGCATCATGACTGCTCATGGCAAAATCATCTCTGATGATGAGTTAGGCAAGCTGGTAACGGCGATTGAGGCTGGCAATCCTGCTGGTGAGCCCCTGTTCATGCAGAAGGGCTGCATCGCCTGTCACGGCATGGACGGTAAGGGCATGCAGGTTCTTGGTTCCGCTAACCTGACCGACGGTATCTACCGCTTCACCCCGGAGGAGGGACAGAGCCGGAGTGAGAGTATCGCCTATACCATCAAACATGGTGTAAACGATGCGACTGACCCCGCGTCACGCGTGGCTGAGATGCCGTCTTTTGGGGATCGTCTCTCCAAAGATGACATCAAGAAGCTAGCTGTCTACGTTTACAAGTTTGGTGGCGGCCAATAACGGCTTTGTCTAAGTGGGCCACATGGGAGGCATACCTCCCATGTGGCCAAGAATCGAGGGATGTGCTATGAATGCCGATGCTGTTTTTTGGGGATCCATCATTTCCGTGGTGATCTGTGTGGTGATCATATATCTTTCGTGGGCTTCAAGGTGTCAGCCTCTGGATCAAGGGCGATGCTGAAAAGCACAAATGATTCCATGATATACCCATAAAAAAAGGGGGGGTTACCCCCCCTTTTTTTATGGGAAATCGGGTTTGGCTACGGTATGAATGAGTGAAGAGGTGAGGCCATGCACTTTGTCTGATGGTGTTGTTGCATACATCTGAAGATATCTTCAGAGCGATTCTTGGATTGATAAAACGCATTGGTTTTGATGATATTTGCCGGATATGATGGGGAACAATCTGGATTATTCTTCGATCCAATAGGAGCTAGGCCGTTGAGCGCAGAAAAGAGCACTTCCCAGCAATCCTCAATGGAGGAACTGTACGACGAGGCGGAACACTGGCAGCTTAATACCGGGCGAAGAGACCATTCATGCCAAGCGCATGAAAGGCAAATGGGCGCAGCTATAAATGGTATGCAAATTCCTTCTGGCTGATCCTGTTTTTGGGTCCCTATCTGCGCTGGGGAGATCGCCCAGGCAGTTCTGTTTGATATTCCCAACCGCCAGTTTCATATCTTCGGCGTGACCATCCTGCCACAGGATTTCTGGATGCTCTCCCTCACGCTACTGTTCTTTGCGATTCTGCTGGCTGTAGTGACAGCTCTGGCTGGACGTATCTGGTGCGGTTTTTTCTGCTTTCAGACTGTCTGGACCGATATCTATGCCTGGATTGAAGATAAGCTGGAGGGGGCTCCTCAGAAGCGCCGTAAACTCGACAAGGCGCCCTGGAATGTCAACAAGATCCGTATCAAACTGACCAAGCACTTGCTATGGCTGGTTATCGGGTTCCTCACCGGTATCAGCTTTGTCGCCTGGTTTGTTGATGCCTTCCAACTGTGGGCGGATTTGGTGAGCTTCACTCTGGGTTCGACAGCCATCATCGCCATTGGCCCTGTTTTACCCGTGGGCACCTAATGTGCTGGCAGGTTTCCTGCGTGAACAGACCTGTTTCTGGCTCTGTCCCTATGCCCGTATTCAGGCGGTAATGATCGACAATACCAACGGTAGTGCCAACGTACGACTTCCATCGTGGCGAGCCCCGCGGACGCGTGAAAAAAGGTGTTTCCGAAGAGGAGCGCACGACTGGGCGACTGCGTCGACTGCAACCAATGCATCGCAGTCTGTCCGACCGGTGTCGATATCCGCCATGGCCAGCAGGAGGGCTGCATCATGTGCGCGCTCTGCATTGACGCCTGTGACTCGGTGATGAAGAAGCTTGGTCGGCCAACGGGGTTGATTCGTTACGAGTCGCTGGATGCCCTGAATGGCAAGGAAAGTCGCCCGTTGCTGAAGCGTCCACGGGTCTGGGTCTACAGCATCATCATGACGGCTGCCCTGTTGGGGATAGGCTATGGCATGAGTACACTCGATGCGCTCGAGATAAAGGTGATTCACTCCCGTCAGCCGCTGTTCGTGCTGCAGAGTGATGGCTCGATCCAGAACAAATACACGCTCAAAATCCTCAACAAGATGACGGGCGACATACCGGCCAAGATCAGCATCAGTGGTATTGACGGAGCGATCCTGGTGGATGCCGACCTGGTGACAACCGCCCGGCACGGCAAGGTCACCCCGCGGACTGTCTTTGTGAGGGTGCCGAAAAAGCTGCTCAAGCAGTGAGACCCGGGGGGGGGAAACACCCCCGGAATCATCTTCCATGTGGAGGGGCAGCTGGGTGAAGAGCTACTGAAGGCCCAGCGAGAGAGTATCTTTATTGGTCCAAGGTACTGACTTCTATATACTAAGTAGGCTCCAGGGGCGGACCAGTGGTCCGACCCTCTGTTTATGGCTTAAGTGACGATTAGTGACGA